>SLOP01000039.1 GCA_007132465.1 Candidatus Izemoplasma sp. | reverse complement strand
GTTTTGTTCCTAAGATACCTTTGGCCATGAGTACACCTCCTAGATTTTTTCGTTATTTCAAAATGATATCCACGCCAGATGGTAAATCCAAGTGCATGAGTGCGTCGATCGTCTGTGGTGTCGGGTTGACGATATCAATCAGACGCTTGTGGGTGCGGCGTTCGAATTGTTCACGCGACGTTTTGTTGACGTGCACGCTTCGCAAAACCGTAAACACCTCTTTTTCGGTCGGCAACGGAATAGGTCCTGAAATGCTCGATCCGGTTTTCTTCGCTGTGTCGACGATTTTTTTTGCCGACTGGTCCAACAATCTGTGATCGTAAGACTTTAAACGAATTCTGATTTTTTGGTTTGCCACGTATGGGTCCTCCTTTCGCCTACAATCATGTATAGACTCGCTCCATGGAAATTTCTTTAACACGCCGTGGGCACGCGGTCTATCAAGACAACGCTTATCGGTGTGTCAACAACCTCCCACTTCACAGCTGACTCTGGCAGAGTCTATGACATGATACCAAAAAAAAAGACCCTTTGCAAGGCTTTTCCCTGAAATATTTCCACAGAGCTCCTAGGGTCGGTTATTTAAAGCGAATCATCTTCCTATCGACGTCGATTAACCCTTCGTCTTTAAGCGCGGTTAAAGCGCGAGATAACGAGGGGCGTCGTGCGTTTAGATGGTTCGCAAGCGCGGTTTTGCTGCGGATGGGGACGACACCATCACGGCGCTTGCCAGCTTCTATTTCCAGCCAAAGTAGGATGCGCTCACGCAACGATGGTTGACTAAGGATTTTGTTGTGGGTGTTCAATGCCAGTGCTTTTTCACTTATCTTTTGCATGTAAAAACGTCTGAATCCATCGTGATGGGCAATGAGCCAATCGACGTTATCTTTGTCGATATAAACCACGGTTGAATCGACTAGCGCCACAAGATTACCTGGATAGGTCGGGTTCTTCGTGTTGATGAGGTAGTCTCCAAACAAGTCCCCTGTGCGCACTGAACCGAGGACAATTTCTATGCCCTCAAGGCTGTGATGGACCAAACGCAGCTCGCCCGTGGTCAAAAGACCAACCATCTCGCAGTTGTCACCCTCATGAAAGACCGTATAGCCCGCCGGATATGCGCAGGCAATGCGAGTTCGTGCTTTGACACGTGGATCGTTAAACAGTGCATGCATGGAATCACTCCGTCACATATGTTACGTTATTCTTGACGATTATAGTATATCATGTGAATAGAAAATTACACGGTATGGATGTGATATCAATGAAAAAAGTCTTCGCTTTTGCCATCTTATGTTCGTTTCTGGCCGTGCTCACGGCGTGCAATCAATCGAGCGAAACCATACGGATTCTCGTTCCAGAAGGCACCCCGGCGATGGCGCAAACCCTCATCGAACATGACAAACCCGACATCGCCGGTATCGATTACACGGTTGAACGCGTGTCTGGACCTCAGTTGTTGGTGTCTGCCTTCACAGCTGGCTCTCACGACATTATCATCGCCCCTCTCAACATCGGCGTGAACATGGTAAGCAAAAACGCTCCCTATCAACTGACCGCCATTGTGACCTGGGGGAACTTGCAACTAATTAGCGATCAACCCATTGACGACATCGCTTCCCTCGAGGGTCGCACGATTTTTGCATTTGGCATGAACGCGGTCCCTGGCATCGTGCTTGAAACGGTGCTTAATCACTACCGTGACACCCATGATTTCACCGTGAATTACGACGCAACCACCGCCCAACAAACGCTCACTAAACTCACACAAAACCCTGGCGATATCGCCCTGGTCGCCCAACCCGTGACCACCTTAGCCGCAGGCATGCTCGATGACGTATACACAATAGACCTAGCCGAGTTGTGGGTTGATGAACTTGACCTTCCTTTATTTCCGCAAGCGGGCGTGTTCGCGCATGAGCGCGTGAGCGTCGATGCGGTAAACGCCTATGTGGATGCGCTTGCGGATGCGGTTGCCTACGCCCTTGATAATCCTGCGTCCATCGGGGAAATGGCAGCGACGCTTGACTACCCTTTTTCAGCGGTGTTAATTGAAACAAGCCTCACCCATAGCCGCATCGCCTTCGAGAGGATCTCGGAAGCCAAAGAAGCCGTGATTGCCTTCTTCGAAATCTTGATGTCGGTCAATCCAGAGCTGATTGGTGGCGTGTTACCAGCGGAATCGTTTTACTGGTCTGTCAAACCATGAAAACCGTCGCTTATGGACTTTTATCCATTGCCGTGCTGATGATGATTTGGCATGTGGCCTCGATGCGGGTGATGGTCTCAGATATCTTACCTGGTCCCCGTGTTGTGGGTGCGACATTATGGCGTTTGCTCGGCGATGGGGCGACGTACACCATCATCGGTCGAACGTTCTTTCGTCTGATGATTGCCCTTCTCATCGCATCCATCACAGGAATTTTACTTGGCCTCCTTGCGGCACTTTCACATGCGTTTGATGCGTTTTTGCAGCCGGTGGTAACCATTTTACGCACTGTGCCCGTCGCCTCCATCATCGTCATTGCGATTATCTATCTTGAGCCTCCAAACGCCGTCTACCTGATTACGTTTTTGATGCTTTTTCCAATCATGCATGAAGCAACCAAACAGGGGGTTAAAAACATCAACCCGACCATCTTAGATGCCGTGTCCCTTGAAGAACACCGGCTTCACTCTGTCATCACACACATTCATTTGCCTTTGACTTTCCCTTACATCAAGACCGCGTTTTTACAGAGCGTCGGACTCGGATTCAAGGTGCTAGTGATGGCTGAGTTCATCGGCCAAGTTCAAACCAGCATCGGCCGCGCACTCAATTACGCGGACATGGGGATGCGTTACGACCTCGTCTTCGCATGGACGATTATCATCATCGTCTTGGTCATGGTCATGGAAATCGTCATTCGCCAGTTTCGCCATGACGTGCATGGCTAAAGAAAACTCCTTCGTCAGAAGGAGTTATTTTTTGATGATGGTTCCGGTGTGATAGTGGAATGCGTCCACCGCTTTATCAAGTGATGAAATGACGGCACGTTTGTCGCCGTTTTCACACGTTTCTAAAAAGTTGATGCAGGCTTGAACCTTGGGATACATGCTGCCTTTGGCGAACTCGTCGGAATCCAAATAGGGCTTTACATCCGCAATGCTCACGTGTTCAAGCGCTTGTTGATCAGGCGTGTTGAAATGCACATACACGTGTTCAACAGCGGTTAGAATGACCAGCGTATCGGCGTCGATGAGTTCAGCAATCTTCGCGCTGGCGTAGTCCTTATCAATGACCGCTGCCACGCCTTCGAGTTTGTTTTCTCGTTCAATCACAGGAATGCCGCCACCGCCCGCACAGATGACAATGTGTTCATGATGAAGCAAGGACTGAATCATGTTCTTTTCGATGACATCCACGGGGAGTGGCGAAGCAACGACACGACGATAACCGCGACCGCTGTCTTCTTTCATGATGTAGCCTTTCTCCCTGACAAGTTCCTCTTTTTCCGCTTCCGAGTAAAAGGCCCCGACCGGCTTTGAGGGGTTTTGAAACAGCGGGTCATGCTCATCAACAAGCACTTGCGTGACGAGCGAGGCAATGTCTTTTTGTACGTTTTGCAGACGCATTTCATTTTGGACTGCGTTTTGCAGGTGAAAACCGATGTAGCCTTGACTCATGGCGCCACATTCAGGAAATGGCATGTCCGGTGTTGATGCGGATTCTGTGAACGCCAAGTTGATCATCCCGACTTGTGGACCGTTGCCGTGGACGATAACCACTTCGTGGCCGTCGTCGATGAGGTTGACGATGGGTTGTGCGACGTGTTTCAGCAACGCTTTTTGTTCTTCGGCGTTGTTGCCGAGGGCGTTGCCACCAAGCGAGATGACATACCTACTCATACGCTTTGCCCATGGTCGCAAGCATCACAGCTTTGATGGTATGCATGCGGTTTTCAGCTTCCTCAAATACCACGCTTTGCGGTGACTCGATGACTTCATCGGTCACTTCCATTTCACCGTTTTTCACGCGCGGGTGTTCCTCTTTAAAATCATTGGCTATTTGCATGCCGATTTCCGTGTCGCTGCCGTGGAACGCCGGCAAGCAATGCATGAATATCGCCTTATCACCGGCATTGTGCATCAAGGCGGTGTCGACTTGATAATCGCTCAGTTGTTTAATGCGTGAATGCCATACGTCTTTGGGTTCTCCCATCGAGACCCACACGTCAGTGTAGATGACATCGGCGTTTTTCGTGCCTTTGATTTTGTCGTCTGTCAAGGTGATGGTGGCGCCGGTCTCTTTGGCGATTTCCTTGCAGTGTTCCACAAGGCTTTCCTCGGGCCAAAGTTCGCGTGGCGCGACAGCGGTAAAATGCAGCCCCATCTTAGCGCTGCCAATCATGAGGCTGTTGCCCATGTTGTTGCGGGCATCGCCGATGTAACTGAATTTGATGCCTTTCAGTTTTCCAAACGTCTCTTTAACCGTTAAAAAATCGGCGAGAATTTGGGTCGGATGGTACATATCGGTGAGGCCGTTCCACACCGGCACACCCGCGTGTCCGGCAAGTTGTTCAACGTCGGTGTGTAAATAGCCGCGGAACTCGATACCGTCATACATTCGCCCGAGCACGCGTGCGGTGTCTTTCACCGATTCTTTTTTGCCCATTTGTGATCCTGAAGGGCCTAGGTACGTAACCCCCATGCCGAGGTCAAGCGCGCCAACCTCAAACGCGCACCGGGTCCGCGTGGAGTCTTTTTGGAAAAGCAAGACGATGTTTTTACCTTCGAGGTGGCGATGCGCTTTGCCTTCCTTTTTTTCTTTTTTCAGTGTGGCTGCAAGGTCGAGAAGGTAATCAATCTCCTCGGGTGTAAAATCTAAAAGCGTGACAAAGTTTCTTCCTTTTAAGTCCATACGATGTCCTCCTTATTCTAATTCCTCTCGGAATATCGGCATGCTCATGCAGCGAGGTCCGCCGCGTCCTCGAGACAGTTCGCTCGAAGGTATTTCAATCACCTTAATCCCTTTGGAGCGCAGGATGTGGTTGGTGATGTGGTTGCGTTGATAGACGATGACTTTCCCAGGTTCTACAGCCAAGGTGTTTGCCCCGTCGTTCCATTGTTCGCGTTCGCTGTGGACCGTGTCGCTGCCACCACAGTGGATGAGTTCAATCTCACGGTGGAGATGTTTCTTCAAGATGGCTTCTAACGTCGAGACCACTTTCTCGACGTGAATACCCTCGTTGTGCTTTGTGATTTCAAAAACCGTCAACGTGCGCATGATGCCGGGGTGGATGGTAAATATCCCGTAATCGATTTGCGTCAACACCGTGTCAAGATGCATGAACGCACGCGTTTTCGGAATATTGAAAGCAAGGATCGTTTCAAACGACGCCCGGGCATCAAAGAGTTTCTTTGCCAGATGTTCAATGGCACGCGGATCGGTGCGTTTGGAAATGCCGATAGCGAGCGTCTTGTCATTGAGCACAAGAATGTCGCCGCCTTCCATGGTGTACTTGTTGTGTCGTTCGTAGTAGTGAGCCAACGTTTCATCCCTAAACCGCGGGTGATGACGTAACACAAAATCGCTAAAGATGGTTTCGCGGCGGCGTGTGGTGGTGTGCATTTTATTGATGGATACACCTTCACCGATGGTCGCAAACGGGTCGCGTTGAAAGAGAATGTTTGGCATCGGATCGGTGAAAAACGGGTACTCATCTTCTAGTAAATCAATAATTGTGCCTCGCTTGTCAATGTTGACATCGTGGGTACGAACCCCGGCAATCATTTTATTGACCATGTTGTCGTAGGTCAGCGATTTAAGGTAAGCCGCTAACGTTTTACGAACCGTTGACGATTTCACATCGGCTTCGTCGATAAACATCTCGATGAAATCATCGACCTTCTCAGGGTTGGCTTCAAGCGCCTCTTCCATCATCGTCGTGATGTAAAGCACTTCGACACCTTCATAACGCAATGCATCCGCAAACGCATCGTGTTCTTCTTGAGCCACCTTCAAGTATGGAATATCGTCAAAAAGCAGCTTCTCAAGCAAATCGGGGGTGAGGTTTTCCAACTCTTTCCCAGGCCGGTGCACAAGCACTGTCTTCAGTTTTCCTATTTCCGAGTAGACCTTAGGTTTCACGGCGTCACTTCCTTATCATAATAAACTCTGGGCACTCGCGCGCCTACTTGCGTGACGACTTCGTAGTTGATGGTGTCAAGCCGCTCAGCCACTTCGTCGATATGGATGGGGTTATCACCCATGATGTGCACACAATCGTTCAACTTGACATCCTCATCCACACGAATCAACGTCTGATCCATGCACACGCGTCCGACGATGGGGTAACGTTTTCCGTGAATCGAAACATCCCCACCCTGGTTTTTTCTAATCAACCCGTCGGCATACCCTATGGGCAACACGGCGATTCGTTCATCGGTAGTTGCCTCATAGGTAATGTTATAGCTGATGCGTTCCCCTTTTTGAAGCTGCTTCAAATGCATCACTCGCGTGGTGAGTCGCATTGCCGGTTTCAAGAAATCAAGGCCCTTATCGAGGGTCAACCCATAAAGCAAGATGCCCACACGAGCGTGAGTTGTGTAGGGCATGGCTTGTTCGTACTTGATTGCAGACGATGAATTTGATGCATGCACCATCGGTGGTGTGAAGGGTATCTTCTTCAACAATAACGCAAACCGTTCCTGTTGATACCGGTAATACTCGGGGTTTGAGTCGGCCGTCGCAAAATGGGTGTAGATGCCTTCCATCCGTAGGTTGCTTTCGGCTTTCACGCGCTGCATAAAAGCAATCACATCCTCATCATGTTTGAAGCCAAGGCGATTCATGCCTGTGTCAACTTTCAGATGAAAACGGATTGAATGCGTACGCTTTAAAAGCTCTTCGGCGACGCTTTCATCAAACACCGTGATGATCACGTCGCGGTTCACGGCGGTCTCAAAATCCTTTGGACCAGTCAACCCCATCACCAACACGTCAATGTCGGGAAGAGCGTCTTTGAGTTCCAACGCTTCTTCCATCAAGCTGACCGCAAACAATCGCACACCTAAACGATATAAATAGCGCGCAACTGGCACGCTTCCGTGGCCATATGCGTTCGCTTTTAAAACGGGTATCACCGTTTTGGGCGCGATGGTTTGTTGGACATGGGTGTAGTTATGCCCAATGTGGTGCAAGTAGATTGCTGCTTGCGTTGGGCGATGGTGTTTAGCCATAATGCTTCACCACATATTGTGACGTCATGACACTCAATAAACTGCCGTAAGACAATTTAAAGCGAAGCACATCACCCACATCATAATCGTTGCCTGTGTTTGTCAAATCGACAATGATGTGGTCGCTGCTGCTACCGACGAGCCGGATGCGATTGTCGCAAGGGATGATTTCGTGATAATCAACATCCTGTTTGCCAATCGCTAAAATGCCTCGTTTCATCAACCCGTAATCCTCAAACATCGGCTTTTGTCCAAAAGCGTTCATGCCTATTTCGCCTTCGGGAAACGACGGTTTGTGTTTGATTTCAATGAGGTCTGCCTCAAGCGTAATCACATCTTGATGCATGTTCGGGATGGCTTTACCATAAGCGGTTTCCCTCCCTAACACCAACGCCTCTCCTAGTCGGAGGTTATTGACTTCGGGAATCTCTTTCCCCTTAAGCATCAGATGAATGTGTGAGGAGTTCCCACCAGAGACAATGCGGAACTCGGTTTTCAAAATACGTTTGGCCATGTCGATGATATCGATGAGTTTTTTCAGTGTGTCCTCCGTCGGAACGATGCCTCCAAAACAGGTAAGGTTCGTTCCTATGCCCACTAAATCAATGTATGCTAATGCTTTGACGTCTCGAATTGCATTGAGCACATTCTCCTTGTAATAGATCCCCTCACGCAAATCACCGATGTCAATCATGAGGATGACGCCGTGTTTTTTTCCAGCGCGCTTGGCGGCCTTGTTAAGGGCTTCAACCGTTTTCAGCTCTGAGTTCAGTGATAGGTTAGCATGTGTAACCACTCGGTCCACTTCATGAATGGAGGGGAGCCGTAAGAGCACTTTTTTGCAATCGGTTTTCATCGTCGCTAGGTTTTCGAGGCGTGAATCGGCGATAAAATCGACACGCAAACGATTAAGCACGTCAATCAGGGGTTGTGCGGCACAAAAAACCTTCGTGACCGCCATCATGGTCATGCCATAGTCATGACACAACGTGTGCATGTATCGCACGTTGTCTTCGTATTTCTTCACATCGATGTTCACTCTAGGATACATGTCATACCCCCTTTTTTAGTCGCTTAGTCGCATTGATTTCTTAAGAATTTCTTGAGCGATATGCTTGTATTTTAACGACAACACCCCGAGGCTTGCCATCACATAGTCATGATCTTTAACCACGCGAACCTGATCGCCTGGCAAAAGTTGATCGGGGTTTTGCTTTATGTAGTCAAGTACGATTCTTTCGGTGTCATCTAGGTGAATCAACGGACCACCGGTCAGCACAATGGTTTGCACCTGGGTTAAATCTTTTCCCTCTGGGATGAATTTTTGTCCATTGGAGGTATAAACTTTTTTTAGGTTGCCAACATGACGATCCAAGGCGCGGTTTACACACACGCGCGTCAACTCGTAAACGAGTTTTCGTTCTTCTTTCGTGTTTGGCATGTAAGTATAGTCTTCAACAAGACGGTTAAATGTCGTCTCATCAACGCCCAAGCGCTGCATTAATCGTTGGCGATCGATGCTTGAAAGCACGTTATGGAAGTTGACAAACACGCCTAAATCTCCTTCGACCGTTCGTTTTTCCTTGGCTTCACCTTCTGCATACTTACGGTATTCATCGCTGGGTTCGGCCACCGAATGAACGTCGGTGGTCGCACCACCAACATCAATGGTCATCACGTTGCCGATGGCCTCGTGTAACAACATGGTCGATTCCATGACCGAGCCTGGTGTCGGGATAATGGCCTGATCGACCATTTCCTTAACATGTTTCATGCCCTTCGCATGGATGATGTGTTTTTCAAAGGTTTCGTGAATAACCTTGCGAAGAGGCAAAATGTTTAGAAAGTCAACGCGTGGATACACGTTCTCAACGATTTGTAAGTGTGCCTTTTGAGAACTCTCTTCAAAATGTTTCCGAATTCGGTAGTGATTATCGATATTGCCGGCGTAGATAATCGGCACGTTCAGCACGAGGGTTTCAATCTGCTTCAAGTTATCAAACGCAACGTTCTTTTCGCCGTAGTCTGTGCCACCTGCCACGATCACGATGTTTGGCTTAGCCTCGAGAATTTGCTCCAAATCGTCGGTATCCAGTGGACCGGCAGACACGTAATGAACGTTTCCACCGGCGTTTAAAGCGGCTTCTTTCGCAGCCCGAACCGTCATCTCATAGACAAGGCCTGAAACCGTGATGCGGAGCCCCCCGGCGGCACTGGATGAAGAAAACATCTCATCGTACTCAAGCGTATCAACGCCGAGGTTATGCTTTAAGTCCTCAATCGCTTCACGAAGACCCTCGCGAACGTCGGTATCCACCGTGGTATTGGCGACACCTTTGCCGACAAAAGCAGCTGTATCGTGAAGGGTAAACGCATTGACAACCGTAGTCGTGCTGCCAATTTCCGCCACGAGTGCGTCAACCTTCATTGCCGGTCATCTCTTGATGCCGTTTCACGAGGAAACTGGCAATGTGGATGCCCTTAGTGCCACGGCTAAAGCCTTGATCCATCTTATGCTTGCGGGCGATTTCCGGTGTCACTTGGGTTCCTCCGGCGAGCAAGACCAACGTGTCACGAACGCCTTTCTCTACCGCATAGTTGTGGAGTTTTTCCATGTTCTTATAGTGTACATCGTCATGGGAGATAATCGTTGACATCATGATGCATTGCGCATCCATTTCAATGGCTGCGTCGACGAACTTCTCTATTGGCACGCTCGTGCCGAGGTAGGCGTAGCTAATGCCGTACTTCTCGACCCCTCCATGCTTGATGTCCAGCACTTCGCGAATGCCAACACTGTGTTCGTCGTCGCCACCAGTGCCGGCAATGACTTTAAGGGGATGCTTCTTCACATAGTTGTAAACGTCTTCTTCACTCATCGTTTCGATTTCTTCGGGAATGTCGAGCGTCGTCATATCGATGTCAAATTGGACCTTCCCTTTGATTTGAACTCGTGTGCCTTCGCTCGGATGCAAGACTTCTTTATGAATAACTTCTACGTCTTTTAAGTTCATGTTTCTGCCTGCCACAATCGCTGCTTCTCCAGCAATTTTCGATTCCACCGGGAAGAATAAATCTACCGTGACTACCCCGTCAGCCAACCACTCGACTTCTGGCTTAATCAAATTGGTGTTTCGATATTTTTCTGTTTCTTCCATGCGCAAATAGACGTTGTCGCTGTCGTCTAACTCATCGATAAACTGGATTTTATCGGGTTTTTCAAAGGTGCATCCGTCAATAAGCATCGCCGGATTTTCTACTGCTTTCTCGTCGTATTGTGCCACATTGTTGTACCCATAATGAGCTGTCACCGGTGCCATGTAATCTTTGTCACGTTTAATGGTCGAGTTGTTGCCTACGCCACCATCGATGTCACGTTGAATGCCGTCGCCATTACGCTCAGGGTACTCACCGCTATCGACAAACATCCCCGCTTCGACAGCCTTAAAATAACCGCCCATGTCAATGATTTCTTCCATCATCAAAATGGCGCGTTCTTGAATTTCGCGTTTCTTTTGATACAAGTATCCATCTTGGTTCAAATTCAACAGTCCACGTAAATCGTCCATGCCAATGAGCGCTTGTTTCGCGGTATCAAGCGCCTCGATGTTGTAAATATGCCAAGGCACGTTGCGTCCCTCATCGGGCGTGATGGTGCTTTGGATGTCGGCTGATGTCAAACGAGAAATAAGCAAGTTAAGCACGTGCGTTACGGTTGCTTCACGCGTTGATGAATCCATGTACTTCGTGTTCATTTGGGCACGCATTTTGTATTTATCAAAAAACTCACGTAGCGCCACGGCATAGGGGAGATTGAGTTTAAGATCCGGCGAAGGCGACGCCGCTGGTGGTACCGTGGATAGCGCAATGTTTTCCGGTCTAATCCCGATTTTTTCACTGAAAACTGAGTTGATAGCGTGTTGAACAAGCAGCTCAGGCATGACTTTCCATGCGTCTCGTGCTGTTGCATTTGCATTATGCGCGCCGTCAATTTGCAACATGTTCGCGTAGGCCATGACTTTCTTACTTTCGGCCGCGTCCACAATGCTTCGTACCATATTGATGTTCCGATATAGGATGTTGTATTGGGGATCTTGATGGGCCCCGTTAACCCCCTCTTCGGTAAACAGCACTGCAATTTCTGGACCAGCCACACCCGACACGTAAGAATGGTAGTTGATGGGTCGTCCAACTTCTTCCTCAATCAAGTCGAGCGCACGACGTTGTGCACGCAACTGTTTTCTGGTGATGGGAATGCCGCCAACACCCTGAGGTGTGCCTTCAATCAACCCATCAAAATGCGACTGTCCAGCCGTGCGTATAACCATGATATGGTCTGCACCGTGGTATGCCGCCATGCGCATCCGTCGAATGTCGTCCTCAAATCGCCCCGAGGCTATTTCAGCGGTGACCACACAATCGGGTTGCGGATCGATGCCATCGAGCGCATTGGCGCTAGGTAGCGGCACGTAATTTTTCAAGGTTGGGCTCGCTTCTTTATACGTGAAACCTCTAAGTTTAAGCTCTCCAGCATCACGCCATGTCCACCCGCGTCTACGCGGATGGTATTGATCGAGATCCTTCAGAATATCATGAATGTTCAGTTTTTCATTCGGGTTAAGTTTACGCATGGTTACTGAACACCTCCAACAAGGTGTCAATGGCCTTTCCCTCGGCGATTTGGTGCCCTGCATCGCGAATGGAAATCTGATTATCTCGTGCCACGCGATACACGCAGTGTCCCGCGCCTTTACGCAGTAAATTATTCTCATTTAACATGTCGACGATTTTTTTCGCTTCAATGCTGGAAAAGCCCATACGCAAAAGCACGCTACGCTCCACCGATTTTGAGGTGTAATGTTCTCCAAGTTCCATAAACGGATCAACAATCTTATCCGAAAGCTCATAAAAGTAGGCTTTCAACTCTGCATCCGTCATGTTTTTTAACTGTGTTCGACGCTTGTCAAAGTCGTCTTGTCGTTCTTTCATTTGAAATCCTCCTAGTCGGTCTATTGTGTTTGACGCAGCAAGGCATCAATTTTTTCTTCACTCACACGCAACTCTACCATCAAAAATGCTTTATCGCTATCAGTGAGATTGTTGTCTTTGAATCGCTTAATGTACGATAATCTAATGCGGTCTAAATCCACGTCCTTGATGGCAATGTCATTGGCGCTTTCTGGAAACACGATGTCCTTGCCGGGCTTCTCAGAAAACGGGTTTCCAAAGTGCAAATTTATCCCGTTTCTCTTCGCAAAGGATAACTGCGGTTGGTGATGTTTCCCTGCACCGGTGTATTCTGTTTCTTGTACCACGATGGTTTCGTCCTCACGCATGGTTTGTGCAATCTTGAAAGCCACGGCCAAGCTGGTGTTCCCCGCCGGGCCTCGTTCTAACCCTTCGAGGACCGTCAGCGCTTCAGTGATAAAAAACACACTTCCTTGGTTTACCGTGAAATACTTGTCCATATATCTCATTGGCCGCGCTGCGCTTCGTGGCACGTCGCTACGGTCTGGGTTTGTCGCAAAAGGCATGCCGAAACCCGTGTGTCCTGTCGTAAATGACTTCCGATTAAAATCGTTATCGCTAGCCATGTGCAATCCTTGTAAGTCCACGCTTGCCCCATAGATAAGCGTCTCTGAAGCGCCTGCTTTTTTAACACCACGTGCTGTGCCGGTTAAGTTTCCGCCGCCGGCATTCGTGCAAATAACCACGTCTGGGTCCTTGTTAACCTTATGTCGCATCTCGTCCACAATTTCATACCCTAACGTTTCAATTCCCATGATGCCATAGGGTGAATAAAGCGACGCATTGAAATAACCGGTCTCATCTAAAACGTTTAAAAATGTATAAAATAATTCAGGGCCGACGCTCAACTGAAGCACCTCAGCTCCATATGCCTCACACGCCCGCGCTTTCTCCAATATCTCAGGTTGTGCCACATTGTTTGAGTCAAAGCATTCTTGCACGATGATGCATTTCAAGCCTGCTTTGGCAGCCAAAGCAGCAATGGCGGCGCCATAATTCCCGCTTGTCGCTGCAACAACGCCTTTATACCCTAACTCTTTTGCTTTATGAATGCTGACTGCGGCTCTACGTGCCTTAAATGAGCCGCTAAGATTCGCTGCTTCGTCTTTCAAAAAAATACGTGCCCCAAACCCTGCTTTGGCAAACTTCCGTGCATACCGGGTTAGGTTTTCAAGTTCGATGAG
Source organism: Candidatus Izemoplasma sp. (assembly GCA_007132465.1). Lineage (GTDB taxonomy): Bacteria > Bacillota_I > Bacilli_A > Izemoplasmatales > Izemoplasmataceae > SLQR01. Next base: position 3,784 of record SLOP01000039.1, on the reverse strand, counting down.
CGGCGTGTTTCCGACCATGCTGTGTTGTTGTATCGTACGCACATCGGCTAATGTGTACCCGGATGCGTTCATCATCTTGTCGTAGTCAAATCCGATGCCATCATTTTCAAAGTTGTCATAATCGATACCGACAGACTTCTTCATAATCTCATTGCGACGACTCAACAAGTCTTTAGCATCGTAACTCATTGTTCGTCACCCCACATTTCAGCTAATATAATCTCCCGCATCCGTAGAATTTCCTCTACAAAATCTCCGAAAGAATGTTTATGTTTAGGCTCAACCTCTTTCAACACGCCCTTGACTCGCCTGCCTGTGGCTGTGATGATTTCAGCCTCTTCAAACAACTCTGCTTCCTCAACCAAACGCCCCTTTATCCACATTTTCAAAGGCACCTTCTTCGTGTCCTCAGGTATATTTGATGCGCGCTGTTCTGGTGGCAAAATATGTTTGCGTATTCTGACGTATTTACCTTTATCGACAAGCATGCATATGACCCCTTTCATTAGAAAACAGTGGTTCGTTTTGTGTTCTTGTAGATACATAAAACCACACGATAATATCATATCATAAAAACGTTTTCATTGCACATCAATTTCCTCATGAAAAGCTCAAAAAAAGAGCGCCAACAAGGCACTCTTATTCGCTATTATTCAAGTAAGTTCCGCATGTCACCGAGAATGGCTCTAGGCACCGGAAGATCTATCATCGTTTTCAATCCTGCTTTGGCGTTCATCACGTGAGGAATCATGTTCACACACATGGCAATCGTACCAATGCCGCCTTCGATTTCCGGCTGAATGGCCATGTTCACTTCAGGGTATCCTTTGATTGTAATAAAATCACCAGTATTCGTGCCCTCCATCTCCGGTTCGATTTGTTGTGGATGTTTCATGTCAATCATCACTTCATCACCGATGAATCCTTGTGCTGTCATGTCAATGCCTGCCAAATTGCCCGCTTTGGTTTCACCATACTTGCTCTTCCGGTCAACATTGGTTATGATTGGCTTCATTTGTTGCTCGAATTTATCAAGCTTGATGCCGATGGCGTCCGCAATCATGGTAACGCTCTCCTTGAAACCTACATGTCCAGACACCGACCCCTCTCGAAGTCGATTGGTAAATTCTTCGGGAGTAATTCCTACGCCTTGCTCTTCCATGACCGTGGGACCAAAAGGGCTTAAACTGTTGACTCGTTTTGCTTCAATGGAATCCACTCGAGACATGACACCGGTCAGTGCAATGACAAGCAAGTCCATCACAAACCCTGGATTTATACCAGTGCCTAAAACAGTCACCTTGTTTTCCTTGGCAATTTCATTCATTGACTTGGCTAAATCGGGATTGCTCGCTTGCGGATAAGCCATTTCTTCAGCCGTGCTAATTACGTTGATTCCTTTTGAAAGAACCTTGACGATTTTATCATAGGTCTTCTTGGTAAATGAATCTGTGGCTAAAATAGCAACATCGACGTCGTCTTTTAACAGATTATCAATATCGTCGCTAATCAATACATTGTCATGATCGGTACTCACATCAATAAAATCAAGAAATCCTTTACCTATCATGTCCGGGTGCAGATCACAAACTCCAGAAACTTCAACACCCTTCTTCGTTAAAAGCATCTCGGCGATTCCTTTACCCATGGCTCCATAACCCCATATTACTACGTTTACTTTCTTCATGATGACCTCCACATATTTGATATAGAACAACATGCCTATGATAACACACGACACTTCAGTCTGGCTATACTTATCGTTCGGTCATTCACCAGTCTCGGCAGGGATGTTATCTAAGCGCAGACGTATAAAGTTGGCGTTCTAAATCTAAGTGATGGCATTGAAAGATTGATAATTCGCCCTAGTGTCAAGAAAAAAAGATAGCACTTGTGATGTACTATAACGTGAAGTAAGGTTTTCTTCTCTCTACAAATATTCTGATTATCGTGGTTTTTCCGTCCTTAAGATGGGCAACGTCACAATCTTTAGGTATGCTTGGGAATCTTTCGAAATCTCGTTTATAAACAAAGCGATCCTCCTTAAGTTCACCGATTAAACGAATAGGACGATCGTATGGCGTCGTATGCCGAATACCCTTATATTTTTCTATCGTGTCCTTGGGAAAATTCACACTAATGGTGTACAGATGACTTAAAAACTCTCTGTCAAACAAATGCTGTAAAGTCGGTTTCAGATAAGCTTTCATGGATTCATCTCCCCCGTAGTGAGAAGAGAAGGCAACGGCTTGATAGCCGAAGTGTGTTGCTTGCATTGCTGCATTGACAGTCCCGGAATACATGTAGTCAGTCCCAAGATTTAGTCCATAATTAACACCTGATACCACCAAATCGGGCTTGAGATTTAGCCCGAATATCCCAAACGAAACACAATCACAAGGTGTGCCGTTGATGATATATTCTCGATCGTTTATCTTTTCGTATGGTATCGGTCCTGGAGTTATCGCCATGCTTGAACCTGAATACTCTTTGTCGGGTGCTACGACCCAAACATCTCCATAATCAGACAACACCTCTTTGGTGTAATGCAATCTTTCCGAGTGATAACCATCATCGTTAACGAGCAAGATTTTCATTAAACAGCTCTCCTTTGTCAAATAAATATGTGGCAATATACCTTGCAAAGTGGTCAACATTATTATTGTTGTATGTTTGGTTTTTGTCAAGTGCTTGTTCCCCACTGAATTCCGGCATGGCAATAAATGCGTACACGTAAATTTGGTAATTATTAAGGTAGTTGCCCAAAAGTTCTTTGTATATGATTAGCTCAGTTTCTTTTTTCTGCCATATGTTTGTCATATTAGGAAACTTGTCTGATAGTCTAAACTCAGCGATTAACATCTTCTCACCTTTTTCGAAAATAAAATCGATACGCCGATTTTTAGACAGTCTGATTCGATACTCCGAGTATAACTTGATTTCTTGATACTCTGCTTCGCTTAAAATATCTGAAAGTTTATTAATAACCCGATCGATTATCACATAACTATCAAGCCAGGAAACGATTTCTGCAATCGATACGTTTCGACGAAACAACTTCTTTTTTGCAAATAGATCCCTCAACTGTTTTGTGTATGGTTTATCGTAAATAAATGTTCCTCGGTGGTTCATGTCGCCAAGCTTTATTTTCCATTTGTTGCGAATCTTCAACCCTTCATAGAAGTCAGCAAACTCATTGAGACTATCAAACGCCAACATCGATTCATCTGAAAACACGGCAATCCTCCTAGGATGAGCTTATTTTACTTTAACCACAATATACAAAACAACATCGAGGATGTACACGGTTTTCAGTTGATAAATTGCGTTCATTCTTCAACCAATATGTTAAGAAAGTCCTCCATTAAAAAAACCGCCTATTAAGCGGTCTAGATGGCAAGGACCCTCGCCATGATGTGCACAATAGGGTTTAGTTATTAAAATTCGCACAATCAAGTGGTCGAATGAATATGGGGGTACATTTCCATTGACACTCATAGGTTAGGGGGGGATTGTGAGAAATTATCAAACAAAAACCCTGCTGGGTACTTAAACATTATAGCAAGGGTCATAGGGGGGGTGTAATATGGTGGCTCAGGGCGGAATCGAACCACCGACACACGGATTTTCAGTCCGTTGCTCTACCGACTGAGCTACTGAGCCAAAATGGCGGTCCTGACGGGACTCGAACCCGCGATCTCCAGTGTGACAGACTGGCATGTTAACCACTACACTACAGGACCATGGTTGCGGGGGAAGGATTTGAACCAACGACCTTCGGGTT
>SLOP01000031.1 GCA_007132465.1 Candidatus Izemoplasma sp. | reverse complement strand
TGACAATGGCGAAGTGGTCACACCTGTTCCCATTCCGAACACAGTAGTTAAGCACTTCAGCGCTGATGGTAGTACATTGTGCGAGAGTAGGACGTTGCCAGGCTTCTTTCTTTTTGTTTTAATTGACATCCCGATGATACGGTTTTGCGGCCTCAATAGCTCAGTTGGTTAGAGCACTTGACTGTTAATCAAGGGGTCCTAGGTTCGAGTCCTAGTTGAGGCGCCATTCTTGGCCCGTTGGAGAAGCGGCTTAACTCACCAGCCTTTCACGCTGGCATTCACGGGTTCGAATCCCGTACGGGTCACCATATGCTCTTTTTGATCATCCACTGATGGATGATTTTTTTATACCCCCGTCCGTGGTTGCGTCTGTCGATGATTATGATACAATGGATAAACGTAAGGACGTGATGCGATAATGCAGATGAAAAAAGTGCTTTTTGGGTTGGTGTTGCTGCTGGGGTTGAGTGGATGCACACAACCGCTGCCATCCGATACCCTCGATGAGGATTCCACCGTGCCCATCACGACCCCGGACGCCACCCCACCTGAAGCCAGCCCAGAAACAACCGATGACGATCTGCCCTATGGTAAACGGTTGGAAGCGAACGTAGAAGCATGGGGCCTTGGCCATGACCTCATCACCTACGTATCCAACGATCGCCCGTGGGACTGGTATGTCGACCAGATTGATTCGGGTCCTTTTTATGATGTCAATTGTGGACCGGCGGCCGTTGAAATGATTGGCCGGTGGCTTGCTGAGGATTTTAGCGGTTCGGCCCAATCCTTGCGTGAGCAGTTTCGCCCTGCGGGCGGATGGTGGTATGGTCCCGAGATTGAAGGCGCGCTTGATTTGCACGAGATTGCCTATGAAACCTACGCGGTGAGCGATGCGGAGGATATCATGCATTGGCTTGATATAGGACATATTCTCCTCATCAACAACACCATGTCTCTAATACCTTATCAAGAAGATGAGACGAGCCGTGTCAACCGATTTTACCGTGACTGGGTGAGCGGCCATTTTTTGGTTATTCACGGGTATGTCGAGACCGATGAAGGGGTGTATTTCGAAGTGAATGATCCCTACAATCTCAGAAAAACCTACGATGACGGGACACCGAAAGGCATGAACCGATACTACGAAGAGACGGTGCTTATCGCGTCAATTCTGTCGTGGTGGCCCGGTGTGTTTGTGATTTACGAAGCGCAATAATCAACGCCCTTAGGGGCGTTTTTTTCTCAGAAAGAATGTAAGCGATTACTTTTGGGGTTGTTGCAGCGGGGTGGCCATGTTAAAATGGGGATTGGAGGGCCCTATAGCCCTGATGAGATACCCGACATACACAAACCACGAAAAGAAAGGTGAAACGAATGTTATCAAGCAAACAATGCATGGAACTCGAAGCCCAATACGGTGCTCGCAACTACAAACCGATTCCTGTGGTCATCTCTAAAGCCGAAGGCGCCTGGGTATGGGACCCCGAAGGCAACAAATACCTCGACTGCCTAAGCGCATATTCAGCGGTTAACCAAGGGCATCTGCACCCCCGGATTGTTAAGGCGCTGGAAGATCAAATGAAGACGTTGACGTTGACCTCACGTGCTTTTTACAACGACCGACTCGGAAAATACCTAAAAAAGCTCTGTGAAGTGACCGGCATGGAGGTGGCGTTGCCGATGAACACCGGTGCCGAAGCTGTTGAGACTGGCCTTAAGATTGCTAGACGTTGGGGGTACCGCGTCAAGGGCGTGCAAAAAGATCACGCTGAGATCATCACGGCTCGAAACAATTTTCACGGCCGCACAAGCACCATCGTGAGTTTTTCAAACGACCCTGTCGCACGCGACGATTACGGGCCGTTTATGCCTGGATTCATGACCATTCCTTTCAACGACGCCGACGCGCTTGAAAAAGCCATCACACCCAACACCGTGGCGTTCTTGGTGGAACCGATTCAAGGTGAGGCCGGTGTCATTATTCCCGACGAAGGCTACCTCACCAAGGTTCGGGAGATTTGCACGAAGCATAACGTGCTATTTATCGCCGATGAAATTCAAACCGGCTTTTGCCGGACGGGCAAAATGTTCGCCTGCGATCACGAAAACGTGAAGCCGGACATGGTGCTGCTTGGTAAGGCCTTGGGAGGCGGCGTGTTCCCGGTGTCAGCCGCGGTGACGCGCAAAGACGTCATGGACGTCATCACACCCGGATCACACGGAAGCACCTTTGGCGGAAACCCACTCGCCTGCGCCGTTGGCGAAGCCTCGATGGATGTGTTGATCGATGAGAACCTCGCGCAGCGTTCGGCTGAACTGGGCGCGTACTTCCTCGAAGGCATTAAAAAAATCGATTTTCCACTCTTTAAAGAAGTTCGCGGAAAAGGGCTTTTCATTGCGGTTGAGCTTAAAGAAGAAGCCGGCGGCGCGCGCAAGTACACCGAACTCATGAAAGAGATGGGCATCTTGGCCAAGGAAACTCACGTGCACACCATCCGCTTTGCGCCACCGCTCATTGTCGATAAAGAAACCATCGATTGGGCGCTTGAAATACTGAAAAAAATATTCACATAATGTCGCTTACAAAGGCACGCATGCGTGCCTTTTTAAGGGAAAACGAGGAGGATACGATGAAACCGTTATCAACAAAGCATCAGGCCATTGAAGAATCCAAAACCTTAGCGATTAACGCCAAGGCCAATGCGCTTAAAGCTGACGGCGTGACAGTGATTAATTTCTCGTCGGGCGAGCCGGATTTCCCGACGCCAGAACCAATACGCAACAAGGCCATTGACTTCATCAAACAAGGGCATGTGCGTTATACCGCCACGCCGGGTATACCCGAACTCAAACAAGCGATTGTCGATAAGTTCGCTCGCGACAACCACCTGAGGTACGAACCGAACCAGATTATTGTGTCATCAGGTGCTAAACAATCGCTTTACAACGCGTTGCAGGTGCTCTGCGAACCTGAGGACGAGGTGTTGATTGCCTCGCCCTATTGGACAAGCTACCCCGAACTCGTCAAACTCGCCGGGGCGGTGCCTGTCTTTATCGACACCAGTGACACCGATTTTATCCTCGATGCTTCGCGCATGGAAGCGGCTATCACAGACAACACCAAGGCGATTATCATCAACTCGCCAAACAACCCCACCGGCGCCGTTTACCCTAAAGCGACGCTCGATGCGATTGGCCATGTGGCCACTAGGCATGATTTGTTCATCATCTCCGATGAAATTTACGAGAAACTTATTTATCAAGGTGAACATCATTCCATTGCCGGTCTCTCCGATGACTTGTACCGCCGAACGATTGTCGTCAACGGTCTTTCCAAAGCTTACGCGATGACAGGGTGGCGTTTGGGGTATGCGGCCGCGTCGAAGGACCTTGTGAAGCTGATGGCGAACCTGCAGTCGCACGCGACGTCCAACGCAAGCACTGTCACGCAACACGCCGCGCTTGAGGCGCTCATGGGCGACCAACATCCCGTCGCGGTGATGCGCGATGCTTTTGCGAAACGGCGGCATGTGATGAAGGAGGCCGTAGACAACATCGATGGGCTATCAAGCGCACCTGCCAGTGGAGCTTTTTACCTTATGGTTGATGTTTCATCGCTGTTTGGCAAGCGGCATGGCGACACAGTGATTGAAAACGCCACCGACGTGGCGACCTTGTTTTTGGAAAAAAAGCACGTGGCGGTCGTGCCCGGGGTCGCTTTTGGCGCCGATCACGTGGTGCGGATGAGTTATGCGACGTCTGAAGCCGACATCATCGAAGGCTTATCACGGATTAGACACCTGATTCACCAGCTGAGGTGACCTCCGATATCTGGGTCTATATCGTTTTCTCTTGACGTTGAATGGGAGTTTAACTTGACTTACTTTCCACTAAGCATATAAAATGAAGGTAGGAAACAAAATATAAGGAGGTTATACCGTGAAAAGGATTTTGCTTGTGTTTGCATTATTTTTATTCGGCGCAAGTCTCGCCGCATGCGGTGGCGTTGACGATGTCGAGATTGCGTTGATTACCGACTACGGGGATATCGACGACGAATCGTTTAACCAAGGAACGTGGGAAGGCATTGTCGAATATGCTGAGGAACACGACATTGCGTATGCCTATTATCGTCCCTCGGAAGTGTCGGATGACGCCTACATCGAAGAAATTGATCGGGCTGTTCGCGACGGCGCAAAAATTATCGTGACACCAGGCTTCTTGTTCAGCCAGGCGGTATACACATCGCAACTCAGACATCCGCATGTCACGTTCATCTTGCTTGATGCCGTGCCTGAAGATGAAGATGAAGGCGTGTTTGTTGCTCACAACACCGTATCAATCTTTTATGATGAGCACGAATCTGGCTTCCTCGCCGGCTACGCTGCGGTGTATGATGAGTTCACTGAACTCGGATACATGGGTGGCATTGCCGTTCCCGCTGTTGTACGCTTTGGCATCGGCTTCATTGCCGGGGCTTATTACGCAGCCGACGAACTTGGCGTAACCATCGAGTTCCCAGACAATCGCTACACGTATCTAGGCACGTTTAACGCGGGTGCCGACGTGGAATCAGAGGCCGCAGGTTGGTTTAATGCGGGCACTGAAATCATCTTTGCAGCAGCTGGCGGCGCTGGCGGAAGCGTCATGAGCGCAGCCGAAGACATAAGCGCATGGATGATTGGCGTCGACGTCGACCAATCAGCCAACAGCGATCGTGTGTTGACCAGTGCGATGAAAGCCCTCGCCACCTCTGTTCAACTTGTGCTTGACGATTACTACAGCGGTAAGTTCCCCTCAGGCCAAACCCTTTACTTAAGCGCCACTGAAGATGGCGTTGGGCTGCCGCTCGAAAACTCACGCTTCCGCAACCAAGCCACCGTTGAAGCAGCATACAATGCCATTTTCGATAAAATCGCTGATGGCGACCTCATTGTTCCGAGCAACTACGACGAACTGCTTGACTTCTTTACTGACTGGGAGCTTGGCAACCTGCCAATCACCCGTGAGACCGTCGGAGGATAACACACACATTAAAAGCATGCGTGCAAGGGAGAGGAAAGGGTCACCTTTTCTCTCTTCTTGTATAGCGCTTGATACGGGGTGAACAAACCATGGAATATGCGATAGAAATGCTTGACATCACCAAGGAGTTTCCTGGGATTAAGGCCAATGACCAAGTGACCTTGAAAGTCAAAAAGGGTGAAATTCACGCTTTGCTCGGTGAAAATGGGGCAGGGAAGTCGACCCTGATGAGCATTCTTTTTGGCTTATATAAAGCCGACACGGGGACCATCAAGGTCAATGGCGAGACCGTGACCATCGATAACCCAAACGACGCCAACGCGCTCGGTATTGGCATGGTCCACCAGCATTTTAAATTGGTTGATCGTTTCACCGTGACACAGAACATTATTCTAGGCTATGAAGATACCAGGCATGGTTTCTTACGCTACGACGCCGCCAATGAAAAGATTAAACAATTAAGCGAGCAATATAGATTGAACGTCGACCCACACGCCTATATTGAAGACATCTCTGTTGGCCAACAACAGCGCGTTGAAATCTTGAAAACCTTATATCGCGAAGCCGATATTCTCATTTTAGATGAACCGACGGCCTCCTTGACGCCGCAAGAAATCAAAGAGTTGATGAGCATCATGCGAAACATGACAAAGGAAGGCAAGTCGATTGTGTTCATCACCCACAAACTTGAAGAAATCCGTCAAGTCGCCGACCGATGCACCATTTTGCGAAAAGGCAAACACATCGATACAGTCAATGTTAAGGACACAACAAATGAGCAGCTGGCCGAAAAAATGGTTGGCCGTAAAGTGCTTTTTGACCTTGACAAAAAAACGGCAAAGGTCAAAGACGCGGTGCTTGAGATGAGACACGCGTCGGTGCTTTCGCCGGTGACGAAACAACAGGTGGTTAAGGATGTCAGTTTCACACTGAAAAAAGGTGAAATCTTATGCATTGCTGGCATTGAGGGTAACGGTCAGTCGGAACTCGTCTACGGTCTGACCGGCATGTATCCAATCATCAAAGGGAATGTGACCCTTCATGGCGAAGACATCACCAAAAGTTCCATTCGCAAGCGGAGTGTCACCGGGCTTTCACACATTCCTGAAGACCGGCATAAACACGGGTTGATTCTCGACTTTACGTTGGAGTATAACCTCATCATGCAAAGCTATTTTACCGAAGCCTTTCAAAAGCGTGGATTTCTGAAGTTTGATGCCATCCGTGAACACGCCCAAGAACTCATCGAACGCTTCGACATCCGCACCAGTGCAGGACCGGTAACCATGGTCCGTTCGATGAGTGGCGGAAACCAACAAAAAGCCATTCTCGGCCGTGAGATTGAACGAGACACCGACGTGCTCATCGCCGTGCAACCAACGCGCGGACTCGACGTTGGTGCCATCGAGTACATTCACCGTGAGTTGCTCGCACAACGCGATAAAGGCAAAGCGGTGCTTTTGGTGTCGTACGAACTTGATGAAGTGTTTAACCTGAGTGACCGCATCTTGGTGATGTATGAAGGGGAAAACGTCGGTGTTTTCGATCCTGAGACAATCACCGAACAAGAACTCGGGCTTTACATGGCCGGGTCGAAACGGAGTGAGGCCTCATGAACAAACTGTGGACACGCACCCTGGAAGCGGTGGCGAAAAAACCCAACGCCATCAACATCATGTCGAGTTTGTTGGCCATCGTGGGAGGTCTGCTTTTCGGGTTTATCCTGATGCTTATCATTAACCCGAACTTAGCGTTTTATGGACTCTATCGCATCACCGTCGGACCGCTGAGTTCGATGCGTGATATCGGTTGGGTGTTACGTAACGCCGCCCCGATTTTACTGACGGGATTGAGTGTGGCATTTGCCTTCCGAACCGGTCTTTTCAACATTGGTGCGACGGGCCAGTTGACCGTTGGCGCGTTCTTTGCCTTGTATGTGGGGGTCAACTGGACATGGCTCGGCCCCGCACACCTGTGGGTTGCCCTGCTTGCAGCAATGCTCGGAGGAGCGCTTTGGGGGGCGATACCGGGGTTGCTGAAGGCATTTCGAAACGTTCACGAAGTGGTCGCGTCGATTATGCTCAACTACATTGCCCTTCACATGATAAACTTGATGGTCAGGATGACGATATACCACCCAGATGAGCGCGCACTGTATCCGGCCAGCAGCGCTCGGTTACCGTCGTGGGGACTAGAATCGGTGTTCAGTTTCCCTGGCATGAACATTGGTATCTTGATTGCGCTCTTAATGGCGTTTATCATCCACCTTGTGTTAAATAAGACGGTTTTTGGCTACGAGTTAAAAAGCGTTGGCTTGAGTCGGCCGGCGGCGAGATACGCCGGCATCAATGAAAAAAGTCGCGTCGTCTACTCAATGATTATTGCCGGCTCCATTGCCGGGTTAGCCGGTGGTGTGATGTTTTTAACCACGGGCATCCCGTTTCGTCTGAGCAACGTGCTGTTGATGCAAGGATTCACCGGCATCGCGGTGGCGTTACTCGCCCTGAGTGCACCGCTAGGTGTCATTTTCGCTGCGCTGTTCTTTTCTTGGATTACACGTGGTGGGAACCTTGCCGACAGAGCGTATGATCCGGAACTGATTGAGATTATCGTTGCTGTCATCATTTATTTCTCAGCGCTGAGTTTATTTATGAAACAGGTGCTGGCCGATTTTGTTAAACGCCGAACCAAAGAGGATGTGCAGTTGCACGAAAGTCAGGGTGATGTATCATGAGTGAAATTTTCAGTGACCTATCCTTTGCGGTGTTCTGGTATGCTGTCCCGATCATGATTGTGTTGTTGTTAGTGTCGCTTGGTGGTTTGATGAGCGAACGAAGTGGTGTTGTCAACATCGCGCTTGAAGGCATCATGGTCATGGGGGCGTTTACCGCGGCAACGGTTATCTATTTCTTACGTCAGGCAGACGATCCCATGGGCAGACAATGGATGGTGTTGATTGGCTTATCAGTGGGCGCTATTTCAGGCTTCCTGTTCTCATTTTTCCATGCGTTTGCGGCTGTCCGTATGCAGTCGAATCAGATAATTAGTGCCACCGCACTTAACATGTTTGCTCCGGCGTTGCACGTGTTTATGGCGAGAACCTACATCAGGGGAACTGACTCCATAAACATTCGCACAACGTATCGGATTACGGTGCCGATTTTAAGTGATTTACCGGTTGTTGGACCGCTGTTTTCCAACGCGTTTCTCTCGACATATATCGGCATTGCCATCCTTATTGCCTTAACCATCATGTTCTATAAGACACGGCTCGGCTTAAGGCTTCGCAGTTGTGGCGAAAACCCACACGCAGCCGATTCATTAGGCATTGACGTCGGAAAAATCCGTTACATCGGCGTGATGATGTCTGGGCTCCTTGCAGGCCTTGGTGGGGCTGCATACATGATTGCTTTTGATAACGACTTCGACGGTCATGTGCTTGGCCTCGGGTTTTTAGCGTTGGCGCTCTTAATAAGCGGTCAATGGAAACCGCTGCGCATTTTAGTGTTCGCTATGGTGTTCTCACTCTTTTACGTGGTTTCAAGCCAACATGGGTCGATCGGCTTTTTAAGCAGCGTGAACTTACCTAGTGAGGTGTATCGCTCCATGCCATTCATCATCACCCTCGTCGTGCTTGCATTTTTCTCCAAAGCAACCCAGGCACCGAAAGCTCTTGGCGAACCCTATGACGTTGGAAAACGCTAGCGATGTAAGGCATCCCGAGGGATGCCTTTTCCATGGATTTCATCATAAAATAAAAAAATCTTTAGACACTTAAGCCCACCAATCAAACGTTATGCAAGATAAACCGGAAAAATTGTAATACTGTTTAAAAATCTGTATCATATTAAAAAAACTGTGTTATAATACAATTGGTTTAAAAGGAAACCATATTATAGACATAAAAACAGGAGGTCAATTTTTTATGAAAAAAGTTTTTGCACTGCTTTTCGCGTTCACACTTGTGATTACGCTTGGCGCTTGCGGCAGAGATGACGAGCTTGAAGTCCTCTATGACGGTTACGCGCTTGTCCATGGACACTACGTTGGTGTCGTTAACATCGAAGTTGACGAAGACGGTATTATCACTGACATTATGCTTGATGAGTACTACCTTCCTTACAACTGGGCGAAAGTCTCTGCTGACCATGCTGAAGAGGATGACGTGCTTCATGTTGTGCAACGAGGCAACGATGTTTACTACGCGAAATACATCATGATTGGCGACAAACTCTTCACCGGTACGGTTGCAGCCGCCGGAAGCTATGTTGATTACACCGCTGAAGGCGTTGATGATTTCTACGCATGGATCGACGATGAAGAAAACGCAAACTGGTATGTCCATCAAATTCAGGATGAGAACTTCTTCCTTGCGAACGCAGATGGCACCGAATCAGACTACGAACGCGTTGACGCTAACTCGAACGAAGCGATGACGAAATCAGAGTCTAACTACTGGCGCTTTGGCGCGCTTGGTTGGCTGGGTAACGTCGAAGAAACCATTGCTGCGTTTGTCGGCATGGCATTGACAGAAGAAGTAACCATGGTTCGCGACGATGAAGGCACCGATGCAACGAACCTTTGGACCGTAAACGATGCCGTCACCGGCGCCACTTGGTCTGACTTCCCAGATTATTATGAAGTCATCCAACGTGCTTACGACAACGTGACTGAATAACACACACCCACAAAAAATCCGGATGCATTCATCCGGATTTTTTTGTGCTTGGTCATTGCGGCTTGACGGCGATGGCGTCGATTTCGATTTGAACATTCTTCGGTAGACCGCGCACTTCAACGGCGGCGCGTGCTGGTTTGTGATTGCCGAAGAAGGTGCCGTAGACATCGTTCATCGGCGCGAAGTCGGCGAGGTTCGTCATAAAGACGCCGCAGCGTACGATGTCTTCTTTTTTGAGCCCGGCGGCTTCAACGACCCCGAGTACGTTATCAAGGCATTGTTGGCTTTGTTTTTTGATGTCATGGCTGACGAGTTCCATGGTGTCTGGGCGAAAGGGAATTTGCCCGGATACATAAAGCGTGTCACCCACAAGCACGCCTTGGCTGTATGCGCCAACGGCGGCGGGGGCTTGATCGGTTTTGATTGGTTTCATGAGAGGCTCCTTTCAAGATAGCTTGCTTATATGGTAACACAGCTGGTTGTGCTTGCCCATGATTTTCCAAAAAAAAGCCGCTTAAAAGCGGCTTTCGCGAGAGCTACGCGTTGTGATAGTTTTCTTCAACTTTGTCCCAGTTGACGACGTTCCAAAACGCCTCGATATAGTCGGGACGGCGGTTTTGGTACTTGAGGTAGTAGGCGTGTTCCCAAACGTCAAGGCCGAGTATCGGCGTGCCCTCCTCAAAGGGAACGTCTTGATTTGGTGTCGAGGTGACACTGACGTTACCTTGTTTGTCGACCACGAGCCAAGCCCAGCCTGATCCGAACCGGGTTGCGGCCGCGTTGTTGAACATTTCTTTGAAGTTGTCAAACGAGCCAAACTTCGCGTTGATGGCGGCCGCGAGTTTGCCTTCTGGACGGGGTTTGCTGTTGGGGCCTAAAATTTCCCAAAAGAGCATGTGGTTATAGTAACCACCGCCGTTGTTACGGACAGCCTTGCGTGAATCCTCGGGCAGTTTTTCTAGCTCTTGAAGCACCTTTTCGACCGGTTTTTCGAGCCATTCGGGTGAGTTCTCAAGCGCGGCCACATACTTGTTGATGTAGGCTTGGTGATGTTTGGTGTGGTGGATTTTCATGGTTTGTTCATCGATGTAAGGTTCGAGTGCGTTATACTCGTAAGGTAGTGTTGGAAGTTCGTGTTTCACGGTTATAGCCTCCTTGTTTTATCGTCAAGTGTATTATCGCATTATATTGTAAAAGTTTCAAATAAAACGCATTGTTGACAAAAAAGGGTTGCGTAACAGAAAAAAAAGTGCTATGCTTCCAGTAGAACCTTTAAAGTAGTCCAGAGAGACTAGTAAGGGAATAGGCCGCCGAGGCGGTGCATAGTCTACATTCCTTTTCTATGTCTTCCTGACTAGAAAATTTTTTTATGTCTAGGAGGATGCACAGTGGAAGCAAAATTGTTGTTGGATATTCATGAAAGACCTAAGCGCCTATGGCGCTGGGCGGTGCTGAGTTTTCAGCATGTGTTTGCAATGTTTGGGGCGACGGTGCTCGTGCCGTTGCTCACAGGATTGCCTGTGGGTGTGGCGCTGGTGGCAAGCGGTGTGGGTACGCTTATCTACATTGTATGCACGAGCGGGAAAGTGCCGGTATACTTAGGAAGCAGCTTTGCCTACATCGCCGCGATTAGCGTGGCGTATCAAGCGAACGACTCGTTTTCCGGTGCGTATGTCGGGTTGATGGCCGTCGGGATAATCTATGTGATTGTGGCGACGGTGGTACGGTATGTGGGCAGTGGTTGGATCAAGCGCTTGCTGCCGCCGGTGGTCATCGGACCGGTCATCATCATCATTGGACTCAGTTTGGCCTATGTGGCGATTGGAAGCGCCGGGTTCGATGGTGAGAGCGGTTGGCGGGTACCGTTGGTAGCGTTTATCACCTTTGCGACCGTGGTGGCAGTGGCGCTCATCGGAAAAGGGTTTTTCCGGATTGTGCCGTTCTTGATTGCCATCTTGGTGGGTTACGTGGTTGCCATCGCGTTTGGTGTGGTGGATGTGACCGCCGCGTTTGCCGGTCAACGATTCTTTGCGTTGCCAGGGTTCACATTCTTGGGTACGTACAGGCTTGATTTCACCGCCGTATTGATGTTCTTGCCAATCGCGTTTGTGACGATTGCTGAACACATTGGCGACCACACGGTGCTCGGTGAGGTGACAGGCAAGGATTTTATTGAAAAACCGGGCCTTCACCGAACAATTTTAGGCGATGGACTCGCCACCTTTGCCTCAGCTGCCATGGGCGGTCCTGCGAACACGACCTATGGAGAAAACACCGGCGTCGTGGCGATGACGCGAGTGGGCAGCGTGTATGTGACTGGGCTGGCAGCGGTGTTTGCGATTTCAATCGGTTTCCTTGGGTACGTGCAAGCCTTCATCAACAGCATTCCGTGGGCTGTCATCGGTGGGATGACCATTATTCTTTACGGCTTGATTGCCTCAAACGGCGTCAAGGTGCTGGTGCGGGCGCGAGTGGATTTGTCAAACATGCGAAACCTCATCATCATGTCGACCATGCTCGTCATCGGATTGGGTGGCGCGATGATTCCGCTTAACGAAGCAATCAGCTTAGAAGGCATGAGTTTGGCCGCGACCGCGGGCATTGTGTTGAACTTGGTGTTGCCGAGAAACGGTGAAGAAAAGCAAGACGTCAAAGCGTAACACACAACCGGCTTAGCATGATGCTAAGCCGGTTTTTTTTATTCTCGATAGCGATCGAGGATTTCTTTGAGCAACGTTGGCCGATCGGTGAGGATACCATCGGCGCCGAGTTCGATGAGTTCAATCATCGTTTCTTCATCGTTGATGGTCCAATAGTGCACGGCGATATTATGGCGACCGGCAGCGCGGAGGAAGCGTTCGGTTGCCAGGTTGATGTTGCCTTCTTGGGTGGGAATGTGAAACGCCGTGGCGGGGTCACGATAAAACGCGTCGAAACGCAAGAGATGAAGCACGTAAAAACGTTCGATGCTGATGGCTTGGGGTGAGAACATTAAGGTGGGATGTGAGGTGTTCTTCGCTTCTAGAAAACGCGCATATTGGTCTTCATGAAACGATGCCAGCACGATGCGGTTAAAGGTATCGTACGCGTCATCCAGTTGAACCATGAGATCGATGACGGCGTCAAACAAGGCGGCACCCACATCACCATGCTGTTTCAGTTCGATGACGATGAGGTTGTCGGGGAACGCCGTGATTAGGTCCTCAAGCGTGGTCACAAGAAACTTGGTGTCGTGGCGTGGTTCGACACCCTCGGGGTACGTCACATCGAGCGGTGTCACCGTGTCTCCTAGGTAATTGGTGTAGGGGATTCGTTCACCGGTGACGTTGTAACCGTTGGGTCCGTCGATTGGGTTCTCATAACCGAAGTCGATTGCCTGTTCGACCAAATCGGTGTAGCTAGTTTCATGCACATCGGCGTACTGAAGCGTTGTTTTTCGATCAAAGGTACGATCGTGCGAAAGCACGACCACGCCGTCTTGCGTGATGTTGATGTCGGCTTCCATGATGATGTTTGGATCAACATGATAAGCGTTATAAAACGCCTCAAGCGTGTTGTCGGGAAACTCCATGTTACCCCCGGCATGGGCGATGATGTGCGGCAGACCGTCTTGACTTCGAAACGGGTTGTGACCCGAATGTGAGAGGGGGCGGGGCCAGATGGCAATCACAAGCCAAACAAGCACGAAACTTAGGAACGCATACATTGTGATGCGCATTATTTTCCTCACAATATCAACCTCCATTCGTGTACCATTATAAAACACCACACCATGGAGGTCATGCTTTGTGCACAAAAAGTCATCGATGTGTTCAAACGCGATGATATTTGGTACAATAGTAGCAACCCGAAACATAGGAGGCTCGACCATGAAGAAAGTAATAATCACGTGGGTCTTTGCGTTGGTTGTGTTTGCGCTAGCGGCTTGTGCAGAAAGCGGTGTCGCGCACATCACGTCGATTTACGTGAACGAGGACAATCAATGGGAAGTGCTATACAGCGACAACCGAACCGAAGTGCTCGACACCGAGGCCTTGAACGCGGTGAGCATCGAGGAAAATGACGAAGGGTACTTGGTTGTGCGTTATGCCGATGGTGGCACGCAAACCTTGAACATCCGCAGTCAGCTTCACCGTGTCATTTTCAAGAACGCCGATGGCGGGATTCACGAGGTTCAGTTTGTGTATGAGGGCACAGACGCCAACATGGACATCGACCCGCCCGAACGTCAGGGACACCGATTTGATGGATGGGACTCAAGCCCCTCCGACGTCCAGGCAGACGTCATCGTCGAGCCTACGTGGAGCGTTAAGCAGTATACGGTGACGTATGAAACCAACAGCGACGACACCGTTGAACCAATCACACGTGCCTACAACCAACCTGTGCCGATACCCGATTTAGACAAAGAAGGCTACTCGCTTGAAGGTGTCTACACCGACCCGGATTTTCAACACCGTTTTCACCCCACCGACCGACTCCAAGGTGACATGACCCTTTATTACCGCTGGGTGCCACACGGCACGCATTATAACGACATTATTTTTGAAGATGTCCTGGATTTGTTTTTACGATGGCACTATCGCGAGGTCGAGGAACACGAATTTTACAAACACGCCATTTTCGGTTTGTTTGATGCCTTAGGCGACCCCTACACCAGTTACATGACCCCTGAAGACCTTGAACGTTGGCAACAATCTTTGGGCGAAGCGTTCGTCGGGGTGGGCATCACCGTGGAAAACATTAATGAAGACGTCATCGTTCGCATGGTGTGGAGTGATTCGCCTGCTGAACGAGCCGGCATGCGTGCGGGTGACCGCATCACCCATATTGACGGCGACAACGTTGAAGATTTGACGTATTTGCAAACCTTGATGCTTCTAATCGGCGAAGAAGGCACCGCCGTTGAACTTGGCGTTGACCGTCCAGGCGTACCAGAAACCCTTTTCTTTGCGATGACACGCGAAACCATTCCCAACCCATCGGTCGAACACGAGGTCTTGGATGTCGATGGCAAGCCGATTGGGTACCTCAAAATCAACACTTTTGGCAGTCAAACCCCTTCGCTGATGACCGCCGCCATCAACGCGATGGAATCTGACGATCACATCGAAGGCTTAATCATCGATCTACGTTACAATACCGGCGGTTATCTCGGCGCGGTGCGCACCATGATTAACACGTTCTTACCGGCCGGCGAGTTGCCGATGTTCACCACCGAAACCTTCATCGATGGAACCTGGCAAACCACCGAGTATAACGCCACCGGCACCGCCACCAAAGCGTACGATATCGTGGTCGTTATCAACGAATACAGCGCGAGCGCAAGCGAAGTCTTCGCCGCGGCAATGCAAGAAAAAGGTGGCTACACCATCATTGGTCAGCCATCCCTCGGTAAAGGCACGATGCAAGGTTCATTCACCCTGGATAACGGCAGCACCATCAACTTGACGTTTGGCAAGTGGTTGACGCCGGAAGGCAACTGGGTGCACAAAGGTGAAGGCGACATGGATGGTGTGCAACCCGACATCCTCGTCGACCTCGATGAAAACTTCTCGCTGTTCAACATTTTCTTGCGCGCCGGGGACACCTTGGTGTATGACACCGTGTCGATCCATACCGCCAACGCCCAAGGCATTTTGACCATCATGGGCTATGATGTGCGCACAGACGGCTATTTTGACCTTGACACCCAAGAAGCCGTCGAAGCGGTGCAAGCTGCCAACGATCTTGATGTCACCGGTCACATTGACGGCCCTACAGCCGCCTTGTTGAGTGAGGCTTTGCTCGATTATATCCGCGATCCAGAAAACGACACGCAACTGCAATCGGCGCTGATGTACTTTGGGTCTGAATAACATGAAACTCATCAGAAAAGTGATTCATGTTGACGCACTCAATCGCGAAGCCACACTATATGTGGCCATGCCGAAAGGCTACGACGACACAGATAAACATTACCCGACAATCTACATGCTTGATGGTCAAAACGTCTTCTTAGCCAACGACGCCTATCAAGGAGAAACGTGGGGCGTCATGGAAGCTTATGAAAACCACGATGATCTTCCAGAGGTGATGGTTGTTGGATTATCTTCGGCAACCGGTGATGCACGTCTCGATGAATATGGGCCCTTCCCGTTCACCGATTATCGTCATCTCGGTGGCCGCGCGGAAACGACACTCGATTATCTAATTGACGAACTGAAACCGGCCATCGACGCGCAGTATCGCACGATGCCTGAGGCTGAACACACGGCCATCGCCGGAGCGTCGATGGGCGGGCTTTTCGCGCTTTACGCGACCGTGCATCGACCGGATGTGTTCGGCATGGCGGCATCATTGTCGGGAGCGTTCTTTGTCAGTGAAGCGCCGCTTCTAAGGCTAATTGAAACGAGCAATCTTAGGTCGGTTAGACGCATTTATGTGGATACCGGGGATGAAGAAGAAGCAGGCGGCACGCCCGAAGATTATCTCGCCAGCAACCTTCGGGTGCACGAAGCGCTCAAAGACAAATTGCCACAGGAAAAACTGACATTCCGCATCATCGGCGCGGGGCGCCATTTTGAAACTGACTGGGCGATGCGATTTCCCGATGTGGTGCGCACGCTTTTCCAGACCAATTGAGGATAAAAAAACCGCGAAGGCCTTAGCCTTACGCGGTTTTTTTGGTTTTAACGGGCACGGTTTTCGTCTTGCGGTGGGTGAGTTTTAAGATAGTGTAAACACCGAAAATCACGGTGTAAAGTGCGAAGCGGACATAACCGAGGGCATAGCCAAGGGCGTCGATGTCGCCGGCTTGAAACCAGAGAATGTTGAAGACGAGCGTGATTGAAGCGAGGTGCAAATAGATGAGGGCGTAAGCAGGATAGGCCCACTTATGGAGTTTTCGCCAGGCAGTGGGATGCATTTTTTTACGAATCTGAGTGAATGAGGTGATGAAGAGCGGCAACATAATTAAGAACGAGAGCGTGCCGGTGGGATTCAGGTTGCTGAGGGCGAGCCAGACGAGATAGATGGCGTGTGGAATCAGAAACAAAAACCCGATTATGGCGAGTTCGCGACGCACCTTCATGAGCGTGATTTTGGGTTTTGACTTAGGCTTAAGCGCGCCGGCAAACATCACGAGAATAAAAAACGGAAAGGTAAGGTGTCCTTGGTAAAGCACAGCGTACCACACGGGGTGTTCGGCTTTGAAATCAAGGCTTATCGCCTGTAAAACGATGGCGTAGACGCCAACGATAAACGCGAACAAACCCACCACCACGTAATACTTGGATTCATGTTTGTGCACATGCGTGCCGAAGCGCCAGACGACAAACGTCAACGGGATAATCAGCACGAGGCCTAAAAACGATAAGGCGTGTTCCATGAGGATTCCTCCTTCAATATGGTGTCGCGTCTATTGTACCACAAACTACTCAACCCATAAAGCGGTCAGTTCAAAGAAAATCCTACGCTTCGGCCCTTTACGCTTGCCTTTTTGAGTGATGTCTGATATGATTAAACAGGTTCGAAATTGCTGTTGAAATCACCGGGCCGATGTGATATAATCTTGTTGCTGTTTGACACGCGCCCATAGCTCAATTGGATAGAGCGTTTGACTACGGATCAAAAGGTTAGGGGTTCAAGTCCTCTTGGGCGCGCCACTTTTTTTTCGGGAAGTAGCTTAGCTTGGTAGAGCGCTTGGT
>SLOP01000009.1 GCA_007132465.1 Candidatus Izemoplasma sp. | reverse complement strand
GACATACACGAAAGCATCAGAGGAAACCCGTTGGGAACGCGAAATCGTCAATGAGCATGAGTATCAGTTTAATAAAGACATCATGGAAAAACTTGAGGCGGCTTGGTTCATCGTCGAAGACGGCGTGTACGTGCTTGAGGAAGCGCACCATGTGGATGTGATGGAGGAATAAGCAAAAGCGCTTATTCGCTTGACCATCGAGCTTGAAAAAGACGCCTTGACGTTGACGATAATTATGGGAGAAGCGGGGACAGAAATCACAGTGACGATGACGTTCACCGACATAAATCGCACCACGGTCGTGGTGCCGACCTTTGACGATGTGATGGATGTGGGGAGCGACCCCGGTGTTGGCGATAGCGGCGAAACGATTCCCGGCGCGGTTCCGTTGCTTAACGACACGCTCGAGAGCCGCGAGACAAACACCCACGTGATTACCATTGAGACAGCTGGCCAGTATGCCATTTACACCGAATCAAATGTCGACACGGTCGGGTCGTTGAGTCACGCTGGCGTGATGATCGCCGAGGACGACGACTCAGGTCAGGCCTTCAACTTCAAAATCATCATCACCCTTGAACCCGGCGACTACGAGCTTGATGTGTGGGGTTGGATGTCAGCTTATGGCCCCTATACCCTTTTTGTTGTGTTGTTGGATTGATCAGATACTAGGCGGGCGCTGAGGCGCTCGCTTTTTTTGTGCATCAAAGAGGGGCGAATATGAAGAGCATATGGTTTGATATTCAAAACACACAGGTCTATCCTAAAAACAAACCCCCTAAGCGGGAGTCCTTTGTTTGGAGTGATATGTGTGAAACGATGGATGATGCTGATGATGGTGACGCTGAGCGCGCTCATTTTAGCCGCCTGCGGCACCGATGATCCTGATGACATCATTGATGACGGTGAAATCACCGTTCATTTTGACACGCTCGGCGGACCGAGTGTGGAAAGCCAGACCGTCAGTTTAGGCGATGGTGATGTGACGATTCCCCAGCCCGAGCGGGATGGGTATGTGTTTGCCGGCTGGTATTGGTCTGAGAACTTGGACACGGCCTTTGATGCGAATGACTTCACAGTCGATGAGGACATCACGCTGTACGCGCGGTGGTTGGAAATCTTCGACGTGCATTTTCGCGACGCCGACGGCACGCTAATCGAGACCGTGCAGGTGGTTGAAGGCGACACGGTCGATGCAATCAGTGCGCCTGAGAAAACCCAAGCCGAGTTTGCCGCGTGGGTCACTGACTACACCAGTTTAACCCCGTTTGATTTTGACGCCCCAATAACTGAAAACACCGATATCTATGGCCATTGGCTGTCGATTCACATGGTGGAGTTCGTGGTCGATGGCACCGTGGTGGAAACCGTCGATGTGCTTCATGGAGCGGTCGTCACGTTGCCCGATAATCCCGAAAAGGAAGGGCACACGTTTATGTATTGGTCGCTAAGTGATGGCATTGACGATCCCTTTGACGAGAGCGAGAGCATCCAAGCGTCGATGACGCTCTATGCCTATTTTGAAGCAAACGAATACACCATTACCTTCGAAACGTACGATGCTGACGATATGCCGGACATGGTTGCGCCATATGATTCAGTCATCAGCGCACCCGACATGCCCGAGCTCGATGGGTACTTTTTTGAGGGGTGGTATTTGGATGAAGATTTCATCGAAGCATTCATCTTTGAGACGATGCCGCTTGGTGACATCACGCTTTATGCTCGCTTCTTACCAGTTGGCAGCATCAACACAATCACCTTCTACGTTAATGGCAACGTGTTTGATGAGCAAACCGTCTATGACGATGAGTTTGTGGTGATGCCTGAAGATCCTGAGAAAGCCGGGCATACGTTTGTTGGGTGGGAGACCCTTGATGGCATGTTTGATGAAAGCGAACCGATTCACCAGCACCTCACCATTCATGCGGTTTTTGAACCGAACAACTACACGATTCATTTTGAAGACGATCTGGCCGATGCACTGATGGCGCCTTACGGCTCGCCGATTGAAGCACCTGAGGATCCCGAACTTGAGGGATACGTGTTTATCGGGTGGTATCTCGATGCCGACCATACCGAGCCGTTTGTGTTTGACACGATGCCGCTTGGTGGGGCGAACTTATACGCCCGTTTTGTCGATGAAAACGACGCGTTGTCGATTGCTGATGTGATTGTGATGCAACCGGATACGGCAGTGTTTGACAACCTGACACTCATCTACAGTGAGTATATGGAAGATGAAGGCTTGCACATCGCGCTTTTAAGCGATGGGGAGCACGCCATCATCATGATGGTTGATCCTGAGGCGCTGCTAAATCATAGTTTTTCATTCGAAGCACATCTCATCTATGAAGGAGACTACCCGATTATTGTGGCATGGGAGAGTGTTGAAGATCACGGGTTGAACGAAGATTTCACCCTCGATTATACACCGGTGACGCTCGATGATTTGGCCGACTTTGAGTTTACGCCATGGACCGTCGGCACCCCGCTTGAAGTGACCGGTTTAATGATGCTTGAAGAGAATGAAGCAATATTCTTTGATGGTGCGAACCAGCATTTCTATGCCTTGATGAATGTCGTGATGAACGACACCTACGACGCTGAGTTCGAAGCCCTTGACCATGGTTATGTGACCCTTCAAGCCTTAACATTTTTGACCTTTGATGAAAACTCAACGGCGCTCTTTTACATAAACGATGAGATGACCGTCATGGCGAATCCGCTTGATGAAAGCGACAAAGTCAATCTCTTAGCTATGTTCATGCAAGCCTTCTTTGATTCACAGACATTTTATCCGGATTCTCGCTTAGAGATTCCACCTGCCGAACCGTTCTTTGGCTTCGTCATCTCAGCGGAGGCTATTGCCAATGCCGATTTTTATGATGAAGACAGCGACCGTTTCTTGTGGGTTGAAGAAGACACCGTGGTCACCTTTGAGATAACGCTTGAAAACGGCACCACGGAAGCCTTTGAGATTGACATTGTTCTCAAGGCGGTGGAGACCGTCAATGTCATCGATACGGCAACCCAAGAACAAGGCTTAATCGATGTGGTGGTGCTTGATGTCACCGACCGTTACCTTTTTGTTCAAGACGACACCGGCACGATGACAATCGAGCATTACGGTACCCTCGACGTTGCGGTTGGCGACCGCGTCATTCTCCACGTTCAGTTAGCGCCAACGGGACCAATGACGCGCGGGTTCTCACCGTCCCTAGAACGCACCCTTTCTGCAGCTGAAGGCAAGATGCCCACACGTGTGATTGGCATGGTTGATCTGCCAGTCCTCAAAGACACGCAACACGGTGTGTTTGAAACCACCCTTGAAGGCGTTTTGCTGCCGGGGGACGGACAGTATCCGTTCATGCTTTATGAGGATGGCATCATGCTTTATCTTGACATGAACCACGATTCAGCCCTTTTTGCGAACCTCGGAGACATGCTCTACACACGCGTCGACATGGACCTCATCGTGGCGGCGTATCGAATCATGGAACCAGAAGGCTATGTTGCCTTCTTTGATGGCAACGTAGATGAGGTTACGTCCACTCCACTCAGTGAAAGCGAAGTCTTTGCGCTGGTGCAAGGGTGGATTGGAGCCATTGAGATGCCCTTGCGTCCTGGGGAAACCCTGGAGTTACCCGACGAATGGGAACCCCTCGAGATGATCATTCATTACGAAACCGAATCCGACCTCGTCGATCTTGAAGCGGATGATCGAGGCGTGTTTGTCACCATGCTCGATGAAGGCACAGCATTGATTGATGTGACGCTTGCGCTTGGCGAAGTGACCCACGACTTTACCTTGGCGTTGCTGATTGAAGATTACGATTTATCGTCCATTGCGTATGCGAAGGCGTTGCCTGAGGGCACGACCGTGACGTTGCGCGTTGATGTGGTCGCCACGACGCCATACGCCCACCACTACGTCCTGACCGATGAAAGCGGCATCGTGGTCTTAAACGCAAACACCATCAGCGAGTGGTTCCAACAAGGTGACACGCTCATCATCACCGGCAATCTAATGGAAGAAGATGGCATCATGTGGTTAGCGGATGCCGTGTTTGAAACCTATGCCGAGGGCGAGCCGGCCGGGCTGCCGCCTCTGAACGTGGTGGATGAAGCGGAATACTTTACCAAAGAAGATTTCACTGATGGTATTGAGTACGTTGAACTTGAAGGCCTGCTTGATTACGCCAACGGCAATCTTTCGCTCATCTGGCTTGATGACAACGACGAATGGTTGACGTTGGGCATTGATCCTGGTTATAGCTATATTTGGACGTTCATCGGCGAAACGGTGATTTTGCGAGGCTTCGTGTTAACCGACACCGAGTTCAATCTCAACGTCCTTGCCTACACCAGCCGTGTGGTGACCGAATACGACGGCACCATCGATGGCCTATACGATGAAGAAGACGGTACCCGCGTGTGGATGGATGCTTACTTAGTGGCTTATGAAAACGGCATTTTCTACGCCGCCGATTCGACGGGCATCATCGAGATACACGGCATTAACGAAACCTTTGCGTTAAATCGCATTGGCGATCGTGCGACGCTCTATTTGACCCTGCGTCAAGCCTCTGGTAGCACGTATTTGGAATCGCACAATTGGTATGCCTTTAACGATCGGGAATCGGTCGACCCCGAGGGGTTCTTGCCGCCGATGGTTGAGGCAACCGTCAATGACGTTTTCACCGAGATTGACACCACCCTCAACACCGTGTCTAAATCGGTTTACCTGATTGAAGGCACGCTGCTTGATGTCAACGGTGAAATGTATCTTGAAGACGAGGGTGAACGCATCCGCGTGCATGATTTGAGCGAATGGATGCCAGATTGGGAAGCCTATCTGGACACTACGGTTGAGCTTTCACTGATCATGACACGAGTGCAAACCGCAGAGGGCAACCCCATCATGGTGCTTGTGCCGTTTGCGTCGGAGGATTAAGGAACACAAAGGGGAAGGAAAGCGTCGCCGCGGCGGCGTTTTCTTTAGGCCGGATTCGTGAGTGTTATGCATGCGTCCAAGGAATGTGTCGTTTATAATAAGACCGTGTGATATGCATCACGTATTTAAAAACGCAGGAGGTTTTGCGATGAACATTGGTGTCTTAAAAGAAACCTCATCCGGTGAAACGCGGGTGGCGCTCGTGCCAGCCCACGTGGCACCGCTGGTGAAAAAAGGTCACAAGGTTTTGATTGAAAAGGGCGCAGGCAACGCGGCCGGTTACGCTGATGCCTTGTATGAAGAGAAGGGCGCTTCGATGGTGAACGATGGTGATGCGCTGATAAAATCAGCGAATGTGCTCTTGAGTGTTCGCGCCGGCGCGGCCGCCGATGACGGCGTGGCGCTGGCAGAAAAACTGACTGACAAACACATCGTCATCGGGCTGATGGAACCCTACGCGCCTCACGCGGCGTTTGACGCGTTTCAAACCCGCAAGGTCACCGCATTCTCGATGGAACTAATTCCCCGAATCACGCGAGCTCAAAGCATGGATGTGCTTTCATCCATGGCGAACTTAGCGGGGTATGCATCGGCGATTATTGCCGCGAATCATTGCCCGAAAATGTTCCCGATGATGATGACAGCGGCAGGAACCATTCCACCGGCTCATGTGTTTGTGCTCGGGGTCGGGGTGGCGGGGTTGCAAGCCATCGCCACGGCGAAGCGTCTCGGCGCGGTGGTCAGCGCGTATGATGTCCGCGAAGAAGTGAAAGAGCAAGTCGAATCGCTTGGCGCAAAATTTGTCGTTTTTGATTTAAAGAGCGCTTCAGGTGAAGGCGGCTATGCCAAGGCTATGGATGATGCCTTTTACGCGAAACAACGCGAACTGATGAAAGAAACCCTCGCCACGAAAGACGTTGTGATTACGACGGCGAACGTGCCCGGGAAAAAAGCACCGACCTTAATCACTGAAGCGATGGTCAAAGCGATGCCAACCGGGTCGGTTATTGTTGATCTCGCGGCTGAACGCGGGGGGAACTGCGAACTTACCGAAGCCGGTGAAGCGGTTAAGAAACACGGCGTGACCATCGTCGGTCCAAGAAACGTGCCGGCGATGCTTGTGCACAACGCGTCGATGTTGTACTCGCGTAACGTGACGTCGTTTTTCGACAACTTATGGAAAAAAGACGCCCCCGGTGACATCAACTGGGACGATGACATCGTGCAAGCAACGGCCGTGATGAACCGCGGTGTTGTGCAAGCTGGTGTGGCGTCGTGGATTGGAGGAAAATCATCATGACAATCATTTACTTGATAACAATTTTTGCGATGAGTGTGTTTTTAGGATTTGAACTGATTACGAAGGTGCCGGCGACGTTGCATACGCCGCTCATGTCTGGATCCAATGCGATTTCAGGCATCACCATCGTCGGCGCTATCGGCGTGCTTTTGACGGGGTTGGCCGTGGCCGATGTCGGCATTGTGCCCTTTTTGCTTGGTGGCGTGGCGCTCTTTTTTGCTACCATCAACGTGGTGGGCGGCTTTGTCGTCAGCCATCGAATGCTCTCTAAGTTTAGGGGGAGACGCTCATGAATTACGAGATCCTCAATAACGTAAAAGATGTCGTGGTGGCGCTTTTGTACTTGACAAGTGCGATTTTCTTCATCCTCGGCATCAAAAATCTTGCGAAGCCAAAAACCGCCCCACGCGGCAACTTGCTTGGTGCCAGCGGCATGTTGATTGCGGTGCTTACGGCTTTTATCGATTTTGGTTTTGTCATCAACGTTCAAGCTGAGCTAATTGAAAGCCGTTTCGATTACTGGTACATCATCGTGATTGCCTTGGTGCTTGGGGCCGGTGTCGGATTGACCTCGGCGCTCGGTGTGAAAATGACGGGTATGCCGCAAATGGTGGCTGTGTTTAACGGGTTAGGCGGTGGCGCATCGCTCTTGGTTGCGGGCGTGTTTTACGTGCTTGCGATTGGCGGTGCTGAAGTGCTTGAAACACCTGCCCTTGTCGCCACGGCGCTGTCTGGTTCAATTGGGGCCATCACGTTCTCCGGCAGTTTCATCGCCTACGGAAAACTCCAAGGACTCGCCATCGTTCCTGATAAACCCGTGACGTTCCCTGGCGATTTGGCGGTTAAGGGATTGCTGCTGGTGGGCTTGATTGTGTTGTCTGGTGTGCTCGTGGTGTCAGCCGATGCGGCGCATTGGTATTGGTTAATTGTCGCCGGCGGCTTGGTGCTTGGGGTGCTGCTTGTCATCGGCATCGGCGGCGCTGACATGCCAGTGGTCATTTCTCTGTTGAACTCGTATTCGGGCTTAGCGGCTGCCTCGACTGGGTTTGTGCTCGGCAACATCGTGCTCATCATCGCTGGGTCGCTGGTGGGGGCTTCGGGAATCATCTTAACCTCCATCATGTGTAAGGCAATGAATCGCTCGCTCACCAATGTGCTCTTTGGTGGGTTTGGCGGCACGCCAACATCGAAAACACAAGACGATATCTATGAAGGCAAGGTTACCGCGACGTCAGCCGACGAAGTGGCGATGATTTTAGATTCTGCGCAGCGCGTGGTCATCGTGCCGGGATACGGCATGGCGGTTGCGCGGGCAGCGACGCCGGTTCGGCAACTCACCGAAGCGCTTGAAGCGCGCGGGGTTGACGTCGTGTTCGGTGTGCATCCCGTCGCTGGACGGATGCCCGGCCACATGAACGTATTGCTTGCAGAGGAAAACATTCCGTACGAAAAACTGCTTGACCTTGACAGCGTCAACCCGAGCTTTCCACATACCGACGTGGCGATTGTGCTTGGTGCGAACGACGTCGTTAACCCGCTTGCCCGCGAAAAGGACTCAGAAATTGCCGGCATGCCGATTTTGGATGTCGATAAAGCACGCACGTGTGTCGTCATTAAACGCTCACTAAGTCCGGGTTTTGCAGGCATTCCCAACCCGCTCTTTGCCAACGACAACACCTTGATGTATTTTGGTGACGGCAAGAAGGCCGTGGAAGATCTTGTAAAAGCTTATAAAGAGCTCTAAACGACACAAGGCACTGCGGGCTGCAGTGCCTTGTAACTTAGGTGAGGGTGGAGGAATGTCAATGACACATGAAAAACCGATACACCCATCGCGATTGCGTGGGGCTGTCACGTTGCCTTTTGGACGTGTGGTCTTCACACTGGAAGCGGGAGCCTTGATTGAACTGAAATTTTCTGATGAACTGATTGACACCGATGCGCACCCATGCGTAAACAAGATAAAGGAAGCACTCCAAGACTACACCCTGCGAGGACACCTGCTTTCGCTGCGGGTCAACACGCAAAAGGGCACGCTCTTTCAACGTACCGTGTGGGATGCCATCGCCACGATTCCTTATGGCCAGACGCGCACCTATCAAGATGTGGCACGAGCGATTGGCAAGCCACGCGCCGTTCGGGCGGTCGGCCAAGCATGCAAAGCGAACCCTGTGGCGTTGGTGGTGCCGTGTCATCGCGTGGTGCGAAGCGATGGGGTACTGGGTGGGTATTCCGGTAAGGATTCAGCTGGACGAAAACGTGCTTTGTTAGACCACGAAGCCCATGGTTCATGGCAGAAGCGGAAAAAATAGGCTGGGCAGGGTTGTGTTTTTGTGATACGATAAGGTATCGCGCACACACCGTGCAAGCAAGGAGATGACGCCATGGAAACCATCGTGGTGGTTGGGGTGTTAGGCAGCATCACCGCTTGGCTCAGTTATCGTCACCAGGTGTTTGATTACTTTGTGTACGTCATGTCAATCATCAGCATGCTGTTTGCGTTTGTGTGGTTTGCGTTCATCGGCGATCACAAGGTGGCACTGATGCTGCTTGCGTTTGGTGTGTTGACGAGCGGGTTGTTTTTTGCCTTTCGCCACATCAAGTATCTGTGACCATCGCCTGGTTAGGGTTACCCATATTGTGTTTTAATCGCAGGCGATGATTTGCGGTGTACCGCTTGAAAAAAAAGGTGACCTTAGTGTACAATAATCATGCGTCAAACAGCCACGTCGATGCCGAAATAGCTCAGTCGGTAGAGCAGCTGTCTCGTAATCAGCAGGTCGCAGGTTCGAATCCTGTTTTCGGCACCACCACTCTAATAACCGGACGATGTCCGGTTTTCTTTTGGTATAATGGAGTTGAGACCGAATGGAGGATGACGATGAACAACGCATACGAAGAGACCAAAGCGTATTGGGATAACGTGTTCGCCCATTTTAATCGACCCTATCCTGACGTGGTTGAGACGGGCATTGTAGCCCTCGACAACACAATTCTTTCGCTCGGGAAACCGAAAATGAAGGCGCTTGATTTTGGGTTTGGCAGCGGTGTGTTGCTTTTGATGTTGGCGACGCGTTTTTCCGGCACCTATGAAGGCATCGAGTTGAGCGATGAAGCGGTGGCGCTGGCCACGCGTTTGTTTGCGCATTACGGACTAGAAAACGGCCGCTTCACCACCGGTGATGTCGCGATGTTGGCGAGTCGAAAGACGGCGAACTACGATGTATTTATCGCCTCGAACGTGCTCGATAATGTGTGGCCCAATGATGCTTGGCGAGTCGTGAATGAGGCATCGCGAGTGCTTAAACCCGGCGGCAAACTGTTTGTGCGCTTAAATGAGTATGTGGATGCGGCGGAATTAAAAACGCGTCAAGCGACACAACTTGATGATGATTTCTATCAAGAATCCTCAGGGCTGTATTTGTATAATTTACCTACGCATACCTGGAAGGCACGCGTGGCCGAACGCTTCCTCATCACGGAAGATCAGACGATTAGCCTCGGTGAAGGGCGCGGTGAAAACAGGGTTTTGGTGCTGGTTAAAAAATGAATGACATGAATGCGAACGCAAGATGTTTTGTTTACTGACCTTTGTGGAGCATTCGTGATAGACTGAAAGCGGTATGAAAAGATGGCGATGAGATATACTATAGGAGGTAGGCATGGACACGTTAGAAACGACACGTTTGCGTCTTCGGTTGTTTCGTGTGAGAGCTTGACGATTTTCACGCATACGCCAAGGAACCTTGCGTCGGTGAACAGGCAGGGTGGCCACATCATCAGACGAAAGAAGCAACCCAAGCGGTGCTGGAACAGGTCATCCAAAACAACGATGTTTACGCCATCGTCGATAAAACGACGCAACGCGTCATTGAATCGCTAGGCCTTCACGACCGCGCGGACGACGCAGCAGGCCAACAAATCGGTTATGTGCTGGCCAAAACACACTGGAACCAAGGTTACATGACCGAGGCGGTGTTGCGTGTCATCAACCATGCGTTTGGACTATTTGATCTGTGGACATTTCGTGGAAAACGACGCGTCACAAGGCGTGGCAGAAAAAATGGGATTTCGGTATAACACAACCGAATCTCATCAGGCTAGACTGTTGAGGAAGACCTTTGAGTCACGGCGATACCGACTGACACGTGAAGCTTATCTCGCGCATCACGCTGAACCAATATCTGAAAGTAAGTGAGGAGGGTGGCGCATCGTCGCGTCACACAAACGATGAAAAAGAGCATGTTTTTTCGATTGTTGAAGGCGTTTCCTAGACAAAAAATCTTAGCCTTGGGCCTTGTTGCTAACATGGTGTTTTCGGTGTTGACGGTAGGGTTTAGTTATTTGATTCGCGTGTTGATTGACGCCGCGGTGGAGGGTCAGCGCGAGGTTTTTTTTACGGTCTTTTATGCGTCGGGTGTGTTGTTGGTGCTTAATTTTGGGTTATCTTACACACGACGCCGTTTGCTTGGCAGTTACACGGAGAGCGGGGTCGCACGACTGCGTGAGGCGGTGGCAGAAAAAACCGCGGTGATGGATTACGCACGCTTGCAAAGGTACCGCTCGGGAGATGTTCTTTCTCGCGCCACCAACGACATCAACCGTGTGCGTAACTACACATCGATGACGTTGCCGCGATTGATTGAGATTCCCATCATGGGGGTGCTGGCGTTGGCATTATTGCTGATGTTTAGTTGGCAGTTAACGCTGGTGTCGTTGGTGCTGACACCGATTCTCGTGATCGGTTCGGGCTTGATGATGAAACCGATGGCCAAAGCCAGCAAAAAAATGCAGGCGAAACTCGCCGACGTTAACGCCATCACGATTGACACCGTCAAAGGCGTCGAAGTGGTCAAAGCGTACAACTTGACCGACATGCTGACACAAAAAAACGATGTGTCGGTCGACCAAAGCGTACAAAGCGGCCGTGTCGTCGCGAAACGACGAGCCATGCTGGAATCGTTTTCGATTGCTTTTTCCATTCTTCCTTACATCACGACGTTTCTTCTCGGCGGGTATTTCGTGCACCAAGGTCAGATGAGTATCGGCGCGTTGCTGGCGTTTATTAATCTGCTGAATTTTTTAACTTTTCCGCTCAGCCAAATGTCGGTGTTGCTCGGTGAAGCGAAACGCGATTTAGCCGCCGCGGAACGTGTTTTTGCGTTGCTTGATGAACCCGCGGAACGTCACGACGGACAAGTTTACACGATGAAATCCGGGGCGCCGGCGATTGCGTTTCACAACGTGTCCTTCACCTACCCGGATGACACAAAGCCAGCCATCAACACCCTAAGCCTCGAAGTGGAACGCGGACAGACCGTGGCGTTTGTCGGTCCTTCGGGCGGTGGAAAAAGCACTGTCATGAAACTGCTGCTCGGCTATTATGACACGTACGAAGGCGACATCTTAATCGGTGGGTACGACATTCGCGATTGGTCGTTGAGGGCTTTGCGTAAACAACTATCCTTGGTCAGTCAAGACACGTATTTGTTTCCCGAAAGCGTCAAAGAAAACATCCGTCATGGCGACATGAGTGCCAACGATGACAGGATTGAACGCATCGCAAAACAGGCGAACGCGGATGCGTTCATTCAGGGGTTCGAACAAGGGTATGACACGCCGATTGGTGAGATGGGTAATACCTTGAGTGGTGGTCAAAAACAACGTCTTTCGATCGCACGGGCGATGGTGAAAGACGCCGAAATCATGTTGCTGGATGAAGCGACGAGCGCGCTTGATACCGAATCGGAAGCGCTCGTGCAAGCGGCCATGACGCGGGCGATGAAAGGAAAAACTGCCGTCGTCATCGCCCATCGTCTATCGACGGTGCGCGATGCCGATGTCATCCATGTCATTGCCAAGGGTCGCATCGTCGAATCAGGCGACCACGAAACCTTGCTGGCGCGTGAGGGTCTATACGCGAAGCTGTACCGCAAACAAACCGCCGAGGAAGGGGAGACGCTCTATGAAACCGCGCACGCTTAGACGTTTGCTCTCTCACATGAAGGGGAAAAAACGCATGTACATCACCGGCATTGCCGGCATGGCGGTGCTTCTGCTAGCCTTTCAAATCGTCGTTTCGCTGATGTTTTTGACGCTCTTTGATGCGCTGCAGGTCCGACAGTTCGATACCATTTGGACGCCACTCATTCGTTACATGGTTGTGATTGTGAGCGCGATTGTCTTGATTCCTTTTTTCTCATACATGGCAGCCAAGGCCGCCATTCACACGACCGGGGTTTTACGAAAGCGCGTCTATAATCAGTTGTCTCGGCTACCAATTGCAACGCATCACCGCCGTCATAGTGCTGAACTTTCGTCGATTGCGACCAACGACATCGCCGAAGCCGAACAAGCCTACGCACAACACATGATTACCTTTGCGGTCAATGCGCTAACAGGTTTAGGGGCCGGCATCGTCATGTTTATCATTGAATGGCGTCTTGCGCTTGTGGCGGTGCTTGCAGCGCTGATTACGTTGATTGTCAACACCGTTTATGCCAAAAGGCTAAGACGCATCAGCACCACCGTGCAAGCACGTCTAGCCGGCGTCAACACTAAATTATCGAACGTGCTTGCGGGCGTCAGCGTTATCCGTGTGTTTAATTTGCAAAAACTTGTCATGAAGACGTTCATGAAAGCCAACCAAAGCACGCTGGAGGCCTCACAGACACGCGTGAAACGTCAAGCCACCATCGAAGGCTTCAACACCCTTGTATGGTCGATGAGCTTTGCGGGCATTACCTTGCTTGGAGGATTCTTCGTGCTTGAAGGCCTGATTACCTTAGGCGTCATTGTGGCCGTCACGCAACTGCAAAACAGCGTGCTTGAGTTTGTTGAGATGTTAGGGCGTTTCGTCACGAACTTACAATCATCGCTTGCCGCAGGCGATCGCGTTTTCGAGTTGTTGGATGAAGACGAGGAACCGCTAACCTATGAAGGCTCTACGCTATCGACCTCGTCCGACACCGCCGTGGCGTTTGAGGACGTGTCGTTTGCGTACGCCGAGGACAAGGTGCTTGATCGCATGACATTCCGTGTCCAGAAAAACCGTAGCGTGGCCCTCGTGGGACCATCAGGGGGAGGTAAAACGACCGTGTTCAAACTGATTTTGCAGTTTTTTGCCCCCCAACAAGGTCGTCTGGCCATTGACGGTGTCCCAACCGCTGGCACACCAATTGAGACACTGCGAGACAAGATTGCCTACGTGCCACAAGACGCCCATGTATTCAACACAACGATTCGTGAGAACATCGCCTATGGCAATCCCGCAGCCGATGAAACCGCCATCGTCGAAGCGGCCAAAGCCGCTGGAGCCCACGCGTTCATCACGAGCTTCGACCAAGGCTATGACACCATCGTCGGTGAACAAGGAACCAACGTATCGGGCGGGCAACGCCAACGCATCGCCATCGCTCGTGCCATCCTTAAAGACGCACCGATTTTGTTGCTTGATGAAGCGACCAGTGCATTGGACACCGAGTCCGAAGCGCTCGTGCAACGCGCCCTTTTGCATCTAATGAAAACGAAAACTGTGATGGTCATTGCCCACCGGCTTTCAACGATTGAGCACGCCGATCAGGTGCTCGTTGTCAAAGCTGGTCACGTGGTTGAAGAAGGCACCCACGGTTCGTTACTGGACGATGATACATCGCTTTATGCCAAACTGTACCGCACCCAACAAACCCTCACAGAAAGCGACGATGACATCACATAAAAAAACGGCTTGACAATCATCAAGCCGTCTTACGTATCGGTGCGATAGGTCACATACCGTGAAAATTTCGCGCGTTCACCGAACAGATCACGACAGATTACATTTGATGATTTAGGGTTTTTCGACAGGTCTACGTCGACGCTCATAAGCGTCGACTCCCGGCTTGCTTCAATCAACACATTGCCATCGGCGTTGACCACGAGGCTTTCACCTCGAAATTCCGCGGCGTCCCCCTCAATGATTTCGGTGCCAATGCGATTGGCAAGCACAGCGTGCACGCCATTTTCAAGGGCGCGAACTTTCACGACGTCTTTGGTCCAGGGGCCGCCGAAGTTGGCAGGGACACATAGCAATTGCGCGCCTTTTAGCATGAGGACGCGTGCCGCTTCGGGAAACCAGCTGTCAAAGCAGGAGATGATGCCAAGTTTGACGCCGCCGGCGTCGATGACATCAAGATGATCACCCGGGTCAAACACGCCTTCGTTGTCGGTGCGTGTGATTTTGCGTTGCGTGCCCAAGACGCCTGATTCGTCAACCACATACGTGGTGTTGTGGCGTTGGTCATCATTGCGTTCAATCGTGCCAAACACCAACGTCATGGCGTGACGTTTGGCGAGGGCTGTGAGACGTCTAAGCACGGTTTGGTGGGCGTCGTCATCATACGTTGAATCAAGCTCATGGCGGTGGCTGAAGTAATACCCGCTGAAGGCAAGTTCGGGCAGCACGACGAGGTCGGCTTGACACCCTTCAAGCAGACGTTCGACGGTGTTGAGGTTGTGTTTTAGATCACGGGTTGGACCGTACTGGCAAAAACCAATGCGCATAAAAACACCCTTTTCATGGTTAGGTGTTTTGATTATACCATTCATCGGGAGACCGACGCAATCCCTGGCGACACATTCGTGAATGAATGATAATGAGGACAGATGGTTGACCTTAATATACACGATGCTGCATGGTCAATAGAAGAGGTAGGAGGAGAGACGACAATGTATTATGTGAAAGCTACTGAGGAAGATTATGTGCGCGCCTACGCAATGATGAAGGACGCCACCCGCGATTATTTAGACGCCACGTTGGCCACCTTGGACATCGAGGAAAACGAGTTTGCTAATTTGTTTCGCTCGGTGGGTGAAGTGTTTGTTGCCAAACAAGATGAGGTGATGACGGGCTTTTATTGGATTGAGCGACGTGATGAGGTATTACACATTCACGGCATCATCCTCGATGAGCCTTACCGTCATCAAGGACATGGCCGCGCAATGATGAGCACGATTGAAAAGACTCATGCCGGCGAGGTTAAGGACATTGAGCTGGGTGTGAAAACGAATAATACACCGGCAATTAACCTGTATAAAAGCCTTGGGTATAAGGTTGTCAAGACCCATGAAGCGATAGGATTCTACATTATGCGTAAACGCATCAAGCAAACCTGAGGCGTTTTTATACATCACACCCGCAAGTGAGGAAATTCTATTTATCGAGGTTAATAGGTTCAACGCCAAGGGAAATTGCGGTATAATTGTTTCATACCACAACGAAGTCAACATTGAATTTGGAGGAGATGCATATGAAGAAAACGATGGTTTTGTTGCTGCTCATGCTTCTGGGATTTTCACTTGCCGCGTGCGGCCGTGATGATGACCCTGAAGTCACAGAAACGCCCGACGCCACAGCTACCCCTGAGGCAACACCAACCCCTGATCCAACAGTGTATGATGCCGATGAAATCATGGCAATGTTGTTAGAATCGGACTATGTCCTGAAACCGGCGTTAGATCACGCGAACTTTCCGTCCGAGTATTACGGTGCGTCCATCACCTGGCAAAGCAGTGACACGAGCATCATTGATCATAGCGGAGCCGTACTCGATCGTCCAGGGTACGATGAAACATCGTGGGTTGTCGATTTTGACATCACGCTGGTCCACCACGGCGACACCC
Organism: Candidatus Izemoplasma sp.; assembly: GCA_007132465.1. Lineage (GTDB taxonomy): Bacteria > Bacillota_I > Bacilli_A > Izemoplasmatales > Izemoplasmataceae > SLQR01. The sequence continues at coordinate 76,920 of SLOP01000009.1, read as the reverse complement.
TTGAAGAAACGGTGTCGATTACCGTGGCCTCCCTTGATTTGATATGGGAAACCATTGAATCATGGTTTGCTGAGCCCATTACGGGCCATCTTCCACTCGGTGGGCAGACGATTGTGTTTGACACTGAATGGGAATCGTCAAATCCTGATGTCATCACACCGAATGGCATAGTGAATCAACCGTTGCACACCGGAGAAGACGTGAACGTCACTATGAGCGTCACCATGTCGTATGGCGACGACGATGAGCGCGAGTATACCTTTGAAGCGGTCGTGGCCAAACGCCATCCGGCGAGCGTCGTGGAAACCGTTTCGTTACCGTTCATCAGCCACGGCTACGAATGGCCTGTGGAAGCGCGTGATGTGGACATACATTACACCCACAAAGGCGGCATGCCCTACGTTGACTTGATGACCTTCTTTGCGTTATTGGATGCCGGTGATTATTACTGGGACGAAGACACCGGTGAGCCGGAAGAAGACATGTCCGAAGGCGCCATCATTCTTGAGAACATTGACATCACCATCGATGGTTCGGTGGTCTTGCTTGAGTACCATCACATACCCGATGAAGAGGACGACGACGATGAAGAATTTTACGCTTACATGGAACTCGACTTTGAAAACAACACGGCCATCGTTAGCGAATACTTGTTCTTTAGCGCGTTCCGCGCGCCGACGAAAACAGATTTTGGGGAAGGACTGGAAGTGTATGACACCATGTATGAAGGCCCCGAGGACGCCTATGATTTCAACCTGAGTGCGTATCACATTGAGATTTTTGAGGAAGACGGCCAGTTTTTGCTGCCGTTTCATCTGGCCAATTTATGGTTTTCTGGCAGCATGTACGACGTGTACTATAACGGCGATGCGTTACATGGTTTCGACACCTACCAGCGCAGCGATGACGACGTTCAAAGTGCCATCCTTGATTCGAGTAGAAACAACACCGATATCCCTGCGCAAATGCTCGTCGATTCATACAACTACACTGTCTTCAGCTTTGATCATTTTTATGGTATGAAGAACGATTACGGGATTGAAACATTCTATGACGAGCTGTCGTTTGACGCTTTCACACAACCAGGAAGCGCCAACTACGATGTGCTCAACGACCTCATTGCCAGTTTGGATGATTTGCACACCAGCTTTAACATGAGTGGATTTTATCGCCGCGGCCATACCCCGAGTAGCGACATAGAACAACCGCGCCTCAATCAACTCATATCCGACCTTCAATCGACGACGTCATCGAGCATCTATGGCATGTACTTCAACTATGATCCAAATGAATACAACGATGCGTTGATTTTCAACAACCCGATTCACCTCGATTACCTCGATGACGATAACCGCATTGCCCGAATCCGCATCTATGGATTTGATGATAGCACGCCCGATGCCTTTGCGGCTGTCTTGGATGAGATAGATGCCATGGGCACGGTTGAAGACATCGTTGTCGACATCGGTGCTAACCTCGGTGGCATCGTCGGCACGATGTGGCAAGTGGTTGCTTACATGACAGATGACCCCATTGCATCTTATAGCATCAACCCCGCCGACGGTGCGCGCAGCGCAACATGGTACATTTCAGAAACGGAAGCCCGCACCGAGTTCAACTGGTATATTTTGACATCGCCGGTCACCTACAGCGCCGGCAACATGATGGCTTCGCACGCCAAAGACATGGGCTTTGCGACCTTGATTGGTCAACGCAGTCAAGGGGGAGCCTCCTCGATTCGCGTGAACATCAACCCCACCGGCGCGATGGTCATCATGAGCTCCACCAACATCTCAACCAACAGCGACTTTGAAAGCACCGAATTTGGCATCGAGCCGGATTACATCCTCGAGTTCAATCGGTTTGGCGGTCGAGGACATATCCGAAACCTAATTAACGAGATTCGAGCTGATATGGAGGAAGAATAACCGCCTGCAAAGAACGCATCCTACCAGATGCGTTCCTTTTTTGTAACATGACATAACATGTACTCATTGACACACCATGACATGAATGATAACCTAGAGAAGGAAGGGGAAAACCATGAAAGAGAACCGTTTTACTGTGCGCGACGTAGTCGATATGAGCGGCCTTTCAGAGCGCACCGTCCGTCGTTATTTACGAGACGGAAAACTTAAAGGAACGAAACTAGGGGGGGCCTGGCGCTTCAGTAAAGAAGACATTGATGCGATGTTTGTGCGCCGTGATTTTGACCATGATGTCGTCGCCAAAACCGGCGATAACATTCATCGCTTTGTGCGTGGTGACCATGATGGCGATGCGCCGATTCACGCGTGCCTTATCGTCGATGTAAACGACGCGAGCCCCCGCACGATGCACGCCGTCAAAAACACTGTTGACACCATCTGTAAGACCCATGACGGCATGCAAACGCGCATCATCCCCTCTCGGGATGCCGTGCGCGTCACTGTCGTTGGAGAACTTGAACACATCGGCACGTTCGCCGATCTGCTCAAACGCTTCAACCAAGACTGACAAACGAGGACATGTTATGAAACGTACCGAGACGGTACAACATTTTCATCACACGATTCAAGCGCGAATTCACCGGCTTGATTTTTCTGCCTTATGGCCAGGTTTCAGGCCGACGCGTTTTGCCTTGTACGACGACAAACGCGCATGCGTTGACGGACAACTGATGGGTAAACCGGCGCATTTTTACGGCAATACCGCGTTGGCACATGAAGGCGAAACCATCGCCATTTGGTACCTCGACAAACGTAGCGAAGCGAGGGACATCGATGCCTTGAGCGCTAGCATCGTTCACGAGATGTTTCATGCGTATCAAACGGCGTGCAACGACACCCGAGCACCACATGAATGGAAAGCGTTGGCCCTTGAGCCCAATGCCGACAACCTAACACGAAAACACCAAGAAAACCAAGCGTTAGCGGCGTTGCTTGATGCCCCTGATGTTGAGGCGTTCATGCGTTTTGGTCGAATGCGAGCGCATCGCCAAGCGCTTCATCCGCAAGCCTTTGCCTATGAAGCCGGCATCGAAACCCATGAAGGGCTTGCGCAATATGTTGAATGGCGTGCCCTTGAGATGCTGAGCGCAAGCGAGGCCCGCGCGCAACGTCGCGAAGCAAGCTCAAGGTTACGTCACATCGATCGGTTATGGCCCGCGCGTCACAATCACTACGACATCGGTGCCGCCATGGCCTGGGTCGCCGACGCCCTCGACGTGCCGTTCAAGCATGATTTAGCAGGCGAAACACGCCCGCTTTACGCGGTGATATTTGACGTTGCAGAGCCTCAAGAATGTCCTGTAAAACCAAACGCGAGCATCAACGCGCTGGTACAGGATGCGAATGCGGACGCCCAAGCGCGCATCGACGACGTCCTCAACAAGCCGCATCACTGCCAGCAAGGCGCGTTCCAGTTGGCCGGCTTTGATCCGTTTAACACCGTGAAACGGGGACACTATGTCCATGTCAACCACATCTTTGCGTACACCGAGGGCGATGACACTCGCTATATTTACGGTCCGAGCGTCATTGAAGTGGGTGATACAATGGATATCAGAGCGATTTATGTGCCACGCAAACCATAATCACAACCGACCGAATCTGGTCGGTTTTTTATTGTACAAGCACCTGTTTATCGTGTGGTGCTTATGATAAAATAAAAGCGAAGAGCCACCGAGGAGGGGTCCCTATGATTACGACCAAAACGCTCATTGAAACCCACGCTACGCGTTACCCTGACATGCGGATTGATGACTTCATCAAGCTTTTTTACCAGAACAGTTTCGGCCCTAAGCACATGAACGCCAGGCCCGATGAAGCCACCTTGATTACCTACATCATTAACGAGCTTGAGGCCTTTCACCCATCCGACGTCACACCGGAAGTGGAGGCGATTGGTCATGGGTTCGTGCGCGTGTCGTTACGCGTCGTGCGCGATAAGAAAACCACACCTGAGGCGTTCGCTGCCGCGTTTCGCCGCTCAATGGATGTGTCTGAAGGCATCACCGATCAAACGACTTCGCGTTTCGTCTGCCAGTTGAACACCTTGCTTGCGATGATTGATGAAGGCGCCATCGACATGCCCCGTGATGAGGTCAAAAACGCTATTGAAAGTTATCTATCGGGAGAGTTCAGACCGGTTAGCCACAGCAAAACTTACCGTGAATGCTACCACCCGCATTATCGGGTGTTGAGCGTGAAAGAAGCAGACAAGCTGCTTGGTTATCACGCTGAAGGAGGGCATCACCATGAAACGCGTTGACGTGAAACCCGTGCGTTTTAAAGGCATTGATACAAACCCGTCGTTATTGGGGTTTGGCTGCATGCGTTTTCCCCGACTCGACCCCGACAAACCCGACATCGACGAAGCGGCATCGGAAAAGCTTATCGACGCCGCCTATGCCCGGGGGGTTACCTATTTCGACACCGCTTACCCATACCACGGAGGCCAATCGGAGACGTTTATCGGCAACGCCCTTAAAAAGTACCCCCGTGATGCATTTTTCCTTGCCTCGAAAATGCCGGGGTGGAAGCTCGAATCGGTTGACGATGCCGAGCGCATCTTTCACGAACAACTCAGCAAATGCCAAGTCGATTATTTTGATTATTATTTATGCCACGCGCTCAATCAAAGCGGGTATGAACAATACAAACTACCCGGCGTCATGGATTTCCTGTGGCGAATGAAAGCCGAGGGCAAGATTAAGCACCTCGGGTTTTCCTTTCACGATACCCCCGATGTGCTCGAGACGATACTGCACGATCACCCTTGGGATTTCGTGCTGTTGCAAATCAACTACCTCGATTGGACGTTTCAAGACGCCCGCCGCCAGTACGAACTGGTCAAAGAGAAAAAGATTCCTTGCATGGTAATGGAACCGGTACGTGGCGGCACGTTGGCAACGCTTTGTGAGTCATCACGCGCCATCTTACAAGCCCATGCGCCCAACCGTTCAATCGCCTCATGGGCAATGCGGTACGCTGCTGGGCTAGACAACACGCTCTTGGTGTTAAGCGGCATGACGACGATGGAACACGTCGAAGACAACTGCGACACGTTAAGCGATTTCACACCGCTTTCAGACACCGAACAGGACGTGCTAAACGAGGCGTTGAAAGTTTTTTTGGCCAACAGCACCATCCCTTGCACCCAATGCGATTACTGCATGCCATGCCCTGAAGGTGTCGACATCCCGGGCACGTTCTCGGTGTACAATGAGTACTTGTTGTCCAAATTCGACGCGATGTTTGTCGGCCGATATGAAGGCTTGGGCAAAAAAAGCGCGAACGCATGCGTCGATTGTGGTGTGTGCGTGCCGCTGTGTCCTCAATCGATTGACATCCCCGAGCGCATGCAGGCCATCCGCGAAGCCTATGACCGCGTTAAAGCGGACAAATCTTAAGCCCTTCGGGGCTTTTTTTCTTCCGTGTTGTATATAATGAAGGAGAGGAGTGATACCGTGAAACCACGTCTGCAGTTTGGCATCACCACGTTTGCAGAAACGATGCCTGACCCTCAAAGCGGTCGCACCATCGATCACGGCGAACGCATTCGACAGGTCGTCGATGAGATTGTGTTGGCTGACTCACTCGGCCTTGATTTTTTTGGTGTTGGAGAACACCATCGTCAAGATTTTGCCGTATCAGCACCCGCCATGGTGCTCGCAGCAGCAGCCACACAAACCACGGCAATCACCTTATCCAGTGCCGTCAGCGTGCTCTCAAGCGACGATCCGATTCGTGTTTACCAACAGTTTGCAACGCTGAACGCGCTGTCTAAAGGACGGGCTGAAATCATGGCTGGCCGCGGCTCCTTCATTGAATCGTTTCCACTCTTTGGCTATGAACTCGACCATTATGACGCCCTGTTTGAAGAAAAACTTGATCTGTTGATTAACGCCCGCGACAACACGGTGGTGTCTCACCGTGGCACACATCGTCCGAGCATTGATCAGCGCGGGGTGTATCCACGAACCAAGTACCAGCTCCCCATTAGCGTCGCTGTCGGTGGCACGCCCGCGTCGGTTGATCGTGCCGCCAGACGGGGTTTGCCGTTGTTTTTAGCAATCATCGGCGGCAATCCTCTACAGTGTAAACCGCTGGTTGAACGATATAAAAAACGCTACCTTGCCCAAGGGTATTCGCCCGAACAAATGTCCATCAGCGTGCATGCGCACGGATACATTGATGAGAATCATGAACAAGCGGTGAAGGATTACTTCCCCTCGATTGAACCGGCGATGACCACCATCGGCCGCGAACGCGGATGGGGCCCTTACACCAAAGCCACCTACGATCAGGCCGTGTCGCCTGAGGGCGCGCTCTTTGTCGGTTCACCCGAGGTGGTGGCCAAGAAGCTTGTGCGCCTCGTTGAGCACCTCGGCATCGATCGTTTTGCGCTTCACGTGCCGGTTGGTCCCATGCCACACAGCGATGTGTTGCGAACCATTCGGTTGTTTGCCTCCAAGGTGAAACCGCGAGTGCTTGAGGCACTTTCCAAATAAGGGTTAGGGTCAATTGAAGCCAAGGGTTCACGGTCGTGCTAGGTGCACGACCGTTTGCTGAGTATAATGAGGTCATCAGAAGTGGGGGTGAGGGTGTGTTTGATTCGCGGTTGGTCGGCTTTTCGCCGTTTTCTTTTCATCATCTGATTGCCGTGGTTGTGCTCATCGCGGTCGCGATGACACTGTTCATGTGTCGCCGGCAAATTTCGCCAGCGATTGATCGATGGATACGCATGACGGCGGTGGTGTTGATGCTTGGTATGGAGTGGACGTTTTACGTCTGGTCTATCCGTACAGTCGGGTTTGATGCAACGCTGCTACCATGTGGTCTTTGTGCGATGAGTCTGTATTTGACGTGCGTGTTGCTTTTGACGCGGCGGCGACGTGTGTTTGCGATTGTGTTTCCTTGGGCGATCACTGGCGCCATCATGTCATATGGCGTGGCGGACGTGGCGTATCGCTTCCCGCACTTCCGGTATTTGCATTATTTTGGGAACCACGGTCTTTTTTTGTTAGGGTGTTTGTACATGCAGTGGGTTTGGCGTTTTCAGTTGACCTACCGCGACGTGCTTCAATCTAGCTTCGTGTTAACGGTTTGGGCAGCCATCATGTTTCCCTTAAACTATCTAATTGACGCCAATCACTTGTTTTTGCGTGCCCTTCCAGATGAAATCGCGCCATTGTTTGCGCCGTTTGGTGTGCTTTGGCCATTGGCATTCTCACTGTTTATTTTTGTCGTGTTTAACCTCGTCTATGCCACGCTGCTTGTGGTGCGACAAACCACACCCGAGGCAGATCATGAGACAGGGTAACGTGCACCGTTTACTCGCATGCGTAACGATTGCGTCGTCAATATGGTTTGTTACAATAAAGGTAAGAGGCCATGACTGATGGCGTCATGAATTGGGTCATCGATGGCCATGAGGAGGATAACCATGAGTAACGTAAAGGTTGGTATTGTTTTAGGCAGCACCAGAAAACAACGCAAAAGCCCACAAGTCGGCAAATGGGTGTTGGCTCACGCTCAACACGATCATGCGGAGATTGAGTTGCTTGATCTTAAAGACTATCAATTGCCGCTTTTGGGAGAAGAAGCGCGACCTAAAGCGTTGGAACAATGGAAAAGGAAGGTAGCCTCGCTCGATGCGTTTATCTTTATCGTTCCCGAGTATAACCATGGCATGAGCGGGGCATTGAAAAATGCCTTGGATACGGCGTACGACGAATGGAACGACAAAGCGGCAGGGTTGGTTAGCTACGGATCGTCATACGGCGCTCGTGCCGCTGAGCACACGCGGTTGGTTCTCGCCGAATTGCAGGTGGCGACGGTTCGCAACCAGGTGTTGTTGTCGCTGTTCGATGATTTTGACGATGGCGTGTTCACCCCGCGTGCGATGCATCAGAAAAACCTCGTGCAATTGGTTGACCAAACCGTGCGTTGGGCGAAGGCGCTTAGGCAGGTACGAGAAGCATAGAAATGGACGAAGCGACGCCTGAAGCGTCGCTTTTCTTTTGATGTAAATGACCACACCATGGCATAAACCATTTCCGATGGTATGGCGCAGCAGGGCGAAGCGTGGTATACTATCGATAACACATCGCACCAACCTTTGGGGAGGGGTGACGCATGCGCAACAAGGAAACGATAAAGAAACCAGATAAGCCCAGCATCACAGACCAAAACGCACGCGAAAAAAGCAGCGACACACGACCAAAAAACAACGATTTTTGTGTGCATATACTGGATAACTTACCGGGCATTGCGTATCGGTGTTTGATTGATCAGCATTGGACGATGCTTTTTGTCAGCGAAGGGGCCCGTGATTTAACCGGTTATGAACCCGCGGATTTCATTGAGAACGCCACGGTGTCGTATAACGACATCATTCATCCTGACGATCGTGAACGCGTGCGAATGAAGGTCGATGAGATTATGGATAAACAGAAACACCGTAGCTTCGAGTACCGCATCGTGACCAAATCGGGTGAAACAAAATGGGTTTGGGAACAGGCCGTTCGCGTGAAGGGCGACAACGGTACTGAGTGTTTGGACGGCATCGTGCTTGACATCACCGATCGCATCCACTTGAATCAAGCGTTGCGTCTTGAACAACAGCGTTTGGGTCGGGTGGTTGATTCGACCGCGGACATCATTTTTGAGATTGACAATAAAAAGCGTTTTGTGTCCGTGTATGGCAAAGGCCTTGAACACATTGGCTTAAAAAGCGAGGACTTTACCAACAAGACCGTCATCGACATCTTTGGCCCCGACGAAGGATCGCCTCGTCACCAAGCTTACCAAAAAGCGCTTGAGGGAGAAACGGTGCACTACGATTGGACTCACAGACACAACGATCAGACGCTCTATTTCAGTTCGTCGCTGTCACCGATTATCAACATGAAAGGGCGCGTGGTCGGTGCCGTGGGCATCGCCCGCGAAGTGACCGAACAAAAGCGTCACCAACAACACATCGAGCGCCTCAGTTACCGCGATCAACTAACGGGAGCGTACAACCGATACTACCTGTATGAGTCCATTGAACGAGAGATGAGCCTTGCGGATCGCTACCGTGAGGCGTTATCGATGATCACCTTTGACATAGACATTTTTAAGCGAATCAACGATGATTATGGTCACGCGGTAGGCGATGAAGCGCTGAAAAACCTAACGTTCACCGTGACACACATGATTCGTAAATCAGATATATTGTTTCGGACGGGTGGCGAAGAGTTTGTGTTAGTTTTACCCAAAACCAGCCAACGCGCCGCCATGAAATTGGCTGAGCGAATCCGCCAAGCACTAGCCATGTGCACGCACCATCCCTACGGCACCCTGACTTGCAGTTTTGGCGTGGCCAGCCGCTTGCCTGGTGAGAGCTTTGATGCCTGGTGGAAACGAGGGGATCAGGCCATGTATCAAGGCAAACGCCATGGAGGCAATTGCGTTCAAGCAGCAAACGAAGCCAGAAAGACCACATAAAAAGGAGGTGTGCACGATGCGAAAACCGGCCGCGTTCTTGGTGGCCCTGATAGGACTCTTTGGTGTGTTGGGCTGTGCGCGATCAGACGTGGATATCATGATGGAAGACATGGCGCCTCGGGCACTTGACACCGTGCGCGTAAACATAAGCTTCGGACTGGATGTCGAAGCGATCGATTGGGTTTATGAAGAAAAAATCGATGACGATGGTGTGGTAAAACACTATATCTATTATTTTGTGGTTATGCACAACGACACACGCCATTATACCAGGTCCATGGTTGAAAAAATCAACGGAAGCATTCGCGAAACATACGTGGCATTTGAAGATCAATCAGCCATGGAGGCAGATTATCAAGCCACAGTCAATCGCGTTGAAGCGGAAGCCGAAGCCTATCAGGATGATGACAGCGTACAGTATATTTATCATGTTGGATCGTTTGAAGGGTTGGAAATCAGCATCATCATGAACAACTAAACAACGATTCGTTTCGATGGGAGGTGCCGGTGGCAAAAGCCGCCGGCATTTTTTTGAGCGCTTATATAGAAATATGAAAGGAAGGTTGTCATATATCTTGAAGAGTAGTATCATGGATGTGGTAAGTTTACACGGAGGTGAACGCGATGAAACAACAAAAGCGAGCCGGCGTTGTGACGATGTTTTTGGCTCTGTATGCGTTTTGGTTAATCCTCGCAAGCCGTTTTACGACCGCGCAGTTGATTGCCGGTGTGTTGGTGGCGGCGTTGATTGTGCTCTATGGCTTTGATATGATGTTTTCGCGCGACGAAGCGTCGTCCTTAACAATCAAGAGGATGTGGCGATTCGTGGTGCTTTTTTTGGTTTTCCTGCGCGAAATGATCAAGGCAAACATCGCGGTGGCCATCATTGTCATGAGTCCGAAGATGAAGCTGGAACCGCATTTTAAACGCATAAGGCAACCGCTTAAGAAAGCACTCAATCAAACGCTCTATGGGAACGCCATCACCCTGACGCCAGGCACCTTGACGGTGTTGATGGACAGCGATTCGTTGGTGGTCCACGGGCTACGCCGTCCAAACATCGACGCCATCGAAGGCGGCGCGATTCAGCAAGCGTTTGTTAACATCGAGGAGGATGGGCAATGATTGAAACCTTGATTTTTGGTGCCATGACGGCCTTGACTTTGACGGCATTTGTTGGCTTATACCGGGCGTACAAAGGCCCGACAACGGCTGACCGCGTGGTGGCGATTAACGTCGTGTCTTCCAAAGTCACAGCTATCATTGTTCTCAGTGCGGCTTATGCGGCGCAAGCGTCGTATGTCAACGTTGCGCTCGTGTATGCGATGATTGGCTTTCTTTCCTCCATTGGCGTGGCGAAATACGTGTTGAGGGGGCATTTGCGATGATTGATATCGTGCGTGATGTGCTGATCGGGTTTTGCTTAATCAGCGGTGTTTTTTTCTATCTCGTCGGCGCCGTGGGGTTGATTCGCATGCCTGATGTGTTTTGTCGGATGCACGCCACCACCAAGGCTGACACTTTGGGAGCGGGCTTGATTTTTGTCGGGTTGATAATCTATTTCGGGTTTTCCTTTGCGAGCTTGAATGTGCTTGTGGTGCTCATCTTTGTGTGGTTGACCATGCCCACAGCAGCCCACGCCGTGGCACGTAGCGAATACGAAAATCAACATCTTGACAAAACCGAGGAGGGACGCTGAGATGGTGTGGTTAAACGCCTTAATTGTTGTGTTTTTGATTGTGTGTGCCATCGCTGTGGAGCGCACCAAGGATTTGGTGAGTGCCGTGGTGATATTGTCGGCGTACACCTTGATGATGTCGGTGCTTTGGCTGATGTTGCATACGCCGGATGTGGCCTTGACGGAAGCGGCCATCGGTGCTGGTGTGACATGCATTTTGTTTTTGGCGGTTATCAGTCGCACGGAGCGTTACGAATGATGATGAAACGTGTGCTGACGCTGGTTTTGTTTTTGTCGTTGTTTGGTCTTTTGGCGCATAATGTCATGGAGATGCCCGGGAAGTTTACCGTCGATGCCCCGGCGTATAACGACACAACACAACATTACTTGGATAACGCCCCCAGCGAGACCGGGGCGATCAACGTGGTGGGGGCGATTTTGGCCGACTACCGCGCTTTTGACACACTCGGAGAAACCATTGTGCTCTTTACCTCGATTGTGGCGGTCGCTTCCATTTTGAAAGTGACCGATAAGAAGACGCGGGAGGAATCGCACGATGAATGACATCATTGTTAAAACGGTTGCCCGCATCCTCATTCCCTTTATTCAGCTTTACGGGATATTCATCATGCTGCATGGCCATGTGTCGCCCGGCGGCGGGTTTGCCGGCGGGGCGATGATCGGCACGAGTTTTGTGCTTTATACCTTGGTTTTTGGCATCGATAAGTCAAAGAAGAAGTTCAGTGAACGGGTGTCTGAGTACGCTGAAAGTGGTGGGATATTACTGTACATCGCGCTTGGCCTCATCGGTATAATCATGGCAGGAAGTTTTCTCACCAACATCGACGCCGGCTTTCCTAAAGGCACGCCCGGGTCGATGTTTAGCGGTGGCATGATTCCACTATTAATGATTGGCATCGGCATCAAGGTCGCCTCGACCTTCATCACGTTATTTCACACCTTGATTGAGGAGGAAGAAGCATGAGTGCCTTACTGGAATCGGTGCTTGATCACATTAATTACCTGGGAGCGATGGCGCTTTTTGTCATCGGGCTTCACACGGTGGTGACCCACAGCAATCTCATCAAGAAAATCATGGGCATCAATATCATGGGCACGGCGGTGTTTTTGTTTTTTGTAGCCATCGGCAACGTCACCGACGGTGTGCCGCCCATCATCACCGGTGAAGACGTGATTTACATCAATCCTTTGCCTTCGGTACTGATTTTAACGGGCATTGTGGTCGTGGTGTCGATTACGGTGTATTCGCTGAGTCTCGTCGTGCGTATCTATGAGACGCACGGCACAGTTGATCAAAAGGAAATCGCCAGGCTCAACGACGAGGAGGCTGGGCTATGATAGCACAACTTCCAATCGTGAGCATGGTGATGCTGCTTGGCATGGCGCTAATTATTCCGCTTTTCAAACGGCGTAATTTCTCGGTGACGACATCGTTGGGGTTTGTGGTGTTGTTGGCGGTGTGGGTGCTGACGTTGTTGGTGCTGTGGCACGTGCGTGTTGAAGGACCGATGACGTACCGATTCGGGAATTATGAGGCGTTTTTAGGCATTGAACTGTACATCGATCTTTTTGCTGTGTTGTTTGTGTTTTTTATCCTCAGTTTGATTATGGTCATCTACGTGTATTCGACCGGTGATGCCACAGAGGGTGTGGCCGAAAAAGAGTATGGTCGTTATTACATTTTGTTGTTTATTTTGTTGTTTGCGATGCTCGGCATCATCTACACAAACGACTTGTTTAATACGTATGTGTTTATGGAAATCTTGTCGATAACCACCGTCAGCATCATCTCCATCAAACGCAAAAAGGAAAACTACACGGCCTCGTTCCGATACGTGATGTTGAACGAGATCGGGTCGCTTTCGTACTTGTTTGGGGTGGCGTTGCTTTACATGGTGACGGGGTACACGAACATCGGACTTGTCGCCGAAAGCATCGGCCAGCATTGGACCGCTTACCCGGCAAACGCGACCACAGCAATTGGTTTTATGGTCGTCGGCGTGGGCATCAAATCGGCCGTCTTCCCTTTCCACGTATGGCTTCCTGATGCCCATTCAACAGCACCATCGAGTTCGAGCGCCATTTTGTCGGCAATCGTGGTCAAAGTCTACATCCTCATCATGATAAAAGTGCTTTTCCGCGTCTTTGGCTTAAGCGTGCTTGATGTGATACCCGTTTCGACGTTATTGATTGCGGTGGCAGCAACCGGCATGATTATGGGCTCGATGTTTGCGATGGCGCAGACGGATATCAAACGCATGCTTGGGTATTCTTCGGTTGCTCAGGTAGGCTACATTGTCATGGGCATTGGCCTGATTAGTGTGCTAGGGCTTCAGGCGGCGCTCTTTCATGTTGTGTCTCATGCGCTGATGAAAGCGGCGCTCTTCTTGTCGGTTGGTGCCATCATTTATAAGAAAAAAATACGCAAGGTGAGCGAGTTTAACGGCATGGGCTTTGAGATGCCCGTGGCGATGGTTGTGTTCACAATTGCGGCGCTTGGGATGATTGGCGTGCCGATGACAACCGGTTTTATCAGCAAACTCAACCTCGGACTAGCGGCTCTTGACGGCGGTCAAGCGGTGTTGGTTTTCGTGTTGATTGTAAGCGGGTTTTTAAACGCGCTATATTATTTACCAATTATCATCAATGCCTTTTTGAAGGATAACCCTTCTCAGATTCGTGTCATGCGGGTCGAAAAAATCCCTAAGACGATGCTTGGACCGCTTGTGGTGTTGGGCGCGCTAATAGTCTATTTCGGACTGTTTCCCGGTGTGTTGATACGCGTGCTCGAAGCAGTCGCTGCATCGCTATTGTAAGGAGGTCGTACCATGTTTAAACGAAACAAAACCGTGTGCGACCACCCGCAGCTGAAACAACGCAGTGTTATTGGCCGTTTCACGGTCGTATCAACCGTGCTGGTGCTCTTTTCAATCGCCTTTGTGGGGCTTTTTATCGCCGGGGTTCACGGTGACATTGGCGTGTTTGAGTGGGTCCGTGAAGTGGCGGTGTTGCGTGCCGTGTATCGATTTATCTATGAGCTGAGGGCGTTGCCGCTCCTTATCATTGGTTTGCCGTTTTTGGGTTCGGTGGCGATGCTTTGGTTCGGACGCAACTCGTGTAACGGACGCGATTCAATTGTCATCGCGATGACGTCGTTGACGATTTTATTGACGGTATTCACCTACCCCCATGCGCTTGAGGGTGGGTTTGCCTACTCAATCCCTGGGGTTTTTGGGCTGGGGCTGAGTTTCAACGTCGACATGCTAGGATTTACGATGCTGATGGTGACGTCGGTGATATGGTTTTTGGTCATGGTGTATGCCCATGAGTACATGAAAAAAGAATTTAACTGCAACCGTTTTTTCTTCTTTATGGGGATAACCTATGGAGCAGTTCTTGGCACCATTGTGGCGGGGGATTTATTGACGCTGTTTTTGTTCTTTGAGATCATGACGTTTGCGTCTTATATTTTGGTTATCCACGGACAAAAGGAAGATTCCTACCACGCCGGTTACAGCTATATTTTCATGGGTATCATCGGCGGGTTTGCGATTTTGGTTGCCATGCTTTTGCTGTATTTTACGGTCGGAGATTTGGCTTTTGATAGTGCCATTGCGGCGCTTTCTCAGCATGGTTCTGCTCGGTATTGGATTATTGGTTTGCTGATCTTTGGTTTTGGGATTAAAGCCGGGATGGCGCCAGTGCATGTGTGGCTGCCGCGCGCCCACCCGGTCGCGCCCACCCCAGCGAGCGCGCTGCTTTCAGGAATTATGATTAAACTTGGAGCGTACGGTATTTTACGCATTGCCGTCAGCTATTACTTCCCACCCGTCGGCACCGATGGAGGTGATGCGCTGTGGCTGACCAGCCAAACTATTGGCTCAGCGGTGATATGGATTGGCATTGTGACCATGGCCATCGGCGTGTTTCTCGCCCTTCAGCAAGCGAACATCAAACGCATGCTTGCCTATCACTCAATCTCACAGATGGGCTACATCGTCATGGGCATTGGTGTGGCGATGTATCTAGGACATATTGGCGCGATGGGTTACGCTGGGGCAATCTACCACATCATCAACCATGCGCTCTTTAAATCGTTGTTGTTCATGGTGGCGGGCGTGGTCTTTTACCACACCGGCGAGTCGGACATGTATAAACTTGGTGGGCTTTGGCGGAAATTGCCGCTGACAGCCACGGTCTGTTTGATTGCCTCACTCGGCATTGCCGGTATTCCGCTGTTTAACGGATTTATCTCCAAGACGATTTTGCACCACGGCATTGTCGAAGCCTATCAGTACGGCCACCCTACCTTTTTCTACGCCGAGCTGATTTTCATTGTCATCAGCGCCGGCACGGTGGCGTCGTTCATCAAGTTGTTTTATTATGTGTTCTTGCGCAAAATGCCTGCGCGTTATCGTCGCATCACTCCCGAATACAACAACCTTGACACGGCGATGGCCATGATGGCGTTAATCATTGTCTACATCGGGTTAAACCCACGGTTTGTGTTGGATACCTTCATCATTCCACAGTTTGATACCTTGGCGTACAGCGCCGATTTTGTGCAGACCTACGTGGTAGGATTAACGTTTTTTACCGCCGCCGATCTTTGGTTGATGCTGGGGATTGTCGTGTTTGGTTTCATCATCTTTATCGGCGGCAAACGGTGGCATCTGTTCCATCTGAAGTTGCCTTATTGGATGAGCGTGGAGTATTTTGTGTTTTATCCGATGAACTGGATTATTAAAAATGCTTGCCGATTGATGTACGGTGATGAATGCAAATACAATGATGAAACCATTACCAAACTACGACTCAAAGACAACAAAGACATCGGTTTTCTTGACCGCTTTAAGATTATGGCGACCGTCTTTAACACCCGCTTTGAAAAGCGCATCATTCGCAGCGATGCGTTTATCTACACGGTGTTTGTGACCGGGGTTCTGTTGATGATGTTGGTGATGCGGCTTGTCTAATTTCTTGGTAACCAAGGGGTGCGAACCATCGCCCGAGGAGGCCTGTACATAATGCCTAATTATCCGCCTTTGTTAATGCACGCACTCGCCATCGCAAAGACCGATGAGCGCATTCGTGCCGTCGTCTTAAACGGCTCGCGTGTCAACCCCGCTGTGATGCCTGATGCGTTTCAGGATATTGATCTGGCGATGTACGTCCGCGATTTTCCAACCTACCCTTGTGATTTCGCGCGTTTCACGGCGTATGGTGAGGTGCTTATCACACAAACCAAGGCTGAACAGGTGTTTGATCCTGACGACTTTGAAGGTGACATCGCCTTGATACAGTTTGCTTCGGGCGAACGACTGGATATCTCGTTTTGGCCGATCGAGACGCTTGAAACATCGGTGATTAACGATTCGTTATCAAAAATCCTTATTGACAAAGACCATCGCATCGACACGCAAGCTGAACCAAGCGAGGTGTCATACCACGTCAAAAAGCCAACTGAAGCGATGTTTCAAAGTTGTGTTAAGCAGTTTTACTTCCTCACGCTTTACGTGGCTAAAGGGGTATACCGACACCAGTGGGCTTACGCCATTGACCACCTCCGTTTGATGCGCCATGGATTAGAAGCACAGATCGATTGGTCGCTGATAGCCAAGCAATCGCTGAGCACAGGCAAGCACCATGCAAAGTACCCGGTGTTGTTGGATTCGGGCGACTACGCTGCCTACCTCAAGACGTTTCCAACCGCTTCAAAGGCCAGCGTTACCTTGGCGCTCAATCAATTGCTTGAGCTGTTTGCGGCCTACGCTATGCGTGTCGCTAAACAGCAACATTATGCGTACAATCGTAGAAATTACGCGCGCGTAGAAACCGCCGCTAAACGGTGGATGCACAAAGGACCACCAGTGCGATAAGCCCAACCCCTTGCGCTGCATGCGAGGGGTTTTTACGTGCTTATTGCTCGTTGGTTCGGCGTGCCATTCATGATAGAATAAAGGTGAAAGGTGGGTGTAGGCGATGCGTGAAGCGATGCTTTATGACACGTTGAAGCACCGTGCGGTGCGGTGTCGGCTTTGTTTTCGTCGCTGCCTTATCACCGCGGGGAATCGTGGCTTTTGCGGTGTGCGCGAAAACCGTGATGGCACGCTGTATGCGTTGAATTATCCACTGGCTATCTCGGCAGCGATTGACCCTATTGAGAAAAAACCGTTGAATCGATTCATGCCCGGCACGCGGACGTACTCGTTTGCGGCGGCGGGATGCAACTTGCGATGCCCGTGGTGTCAAAACGCAGCAATTGCCTGGGTCGATGAAAACGCACCCGTTAAGGGCACCCACATAACGCCTGAGGATCACATCAAGGCTGCGTTGCGACACGGATGCCACTCGGTTGCATGCACGTACACGGAACCGACCGTTTACGTTGAATACGCCCTTGAAACGATGCAACGGGCGCGCGAAGCAGGTCTGAAGACGGTGTGGGTCACCAACGGAGCGATGAGTCCTGAGGCGCTCGCGATGATTTTACCGTGGTTGGACGCAGCGAACGTGGATTATAAAGTCCCGGGGTCAAGGCATGTGGCTCGCTTTTCGTTGGCTCCGGGCGACCCGGTGGTAAAAACCATTGACACGATGGTCAAGGCGGGCGTGCACGTGGAAGTCACGACGCTCGTGGTACCGGGCGTCAACGACGATGAAGCCACCTTGCGCGAAATGGTTGAGACGATGGTAAGCACGTGGGGCACCGAGGTGCCGTGGCACGTCTCGCGTTTTTTTCCGAGCGCCTTGATGCGCGAGGCAAAACCCACACCGCTTGCCACACTGACGATGGTTCAGCGCTTTGGCGAGCAAGCTGGGTTAAAGCACGTATACTTGGGCAACGTGTGGTAAAGAAAGGGGGATAACCATGCCGCTCTTAGACGCTTATGTGCTTCCACACCCACCGATTGCGATTCCCGCGATCGGGCGGGGAGAAGAAAAGAAGATGCACACAACGCTGAATGCCTTTGAGGTGGTGGCGCGACGAATCGCAAAGCTGAAGCCGGACGTCGTTGTGATTGTCTCACCGCACGCCACCGCCTACGCTGATTATTTTCACATTGCCCACAACAAGCCTACTGAAGGGACGTTTGCGCCCTTTGGTGCACCGCATGTGCGTGTGCCCATCACCCTTAACGACGCAATGGCACAGCACATTGAAGAAGCTTACCAAAGGGCGAACATTGCCGGTGGTATGCTGGAGAGTCGCCCGGGTGAGGTAGACCACGGCACGCTGGTGCCGCTTTACTTCATCGAGCAACATTACCCCGGGGTTGAGGTCGTGTTGTTGTCGGTGTCGGGCATGAGTTTGATTGATCATTACGAGGCTGGATGTGCAATCGGCAACGCGCTGCGGGAAGCGCCGCAACGGGTGGTGTTTGTGGCGAGCGGCGATTTGTCACATCGTCTAAAAGCGGATGGTCCTTACGGCTTTGACCCGGCGGGGCCACGGTTTGATGCCTACGTGATTAACGCGCTGCGAGCCGGTGATTTTGCGGCGCTTTTAACCGTAGATTCAGGCTTGGCTCACCGCGCCGGTGAATGTGGCTTAAAAAGCATGGTGATGGTCAGCGGTGTGTGTGATGGTCGCGCCGTCGACACCGAGGTATTGAGTTATGAAGGCCCTTTCGGGGTAGGGTATGCGGTGGCGTCCATCACGCCGAGGGGACCCGACGATCATCGATGTTTCGGTGACCGGGTGCGTGATGCCGAAAAAAAGCGGCTTGCGGCTCGTGAGCGGCGAGCCTCTACACCGGTGATGCTCGCTAAGGCGGCGATTGAAGCGCACGTGTTGCAACGTCAGCCTAGGGATGTGTTGCGTCGGCAGATTCCTGCGTACTTACGTAAACCGGCGCCGGCGTTTGTGACATTAAGGTTGTTTGGTGCGCTTCGTGGTTGCGTGGGAACCACCTCACCCTCAACGCCCTCGCTGGCTGAGGAAGTGGCGCGCAATGCAGTGGCGGCGGCGACCCGCGATGCGCGGTTTCCGTCGGTACGCGAGGAT
Source organism: Candidatus Izemoplasma sp. (assembly GCA_007132465.1). Taxonomy (GTDB): domain Bacteria; phylum Bacillota_I; class Bacilli_A; order Izemoplasmatales; family Izemoplasmataceae; genus SLQR01. The sequence continues at coordinate 57,740 of SLOP01000009.1, read as the reverse complement.
GAACTGCCCTGGCTTGAGATTAAGGTTGATGTGCTAGTTGGGTTTACGTCCGTTCAATCAACCGATTCGCTTGATCCTAAACACGATGGCATCATCGTCACCGCAGGGAAGCGATGTGGGGTGTTGCTGCCGGACATCGAGGGGATTGACACGACCGAGCAGCAAATGGCTGTGGCGCGAAAAAAAGCCGGCATCAAGGATGGGGAAAGCGTCAAACTAACGCGTTTTTCAGTCAAGCGATACACGTGAGCGCTGAACGCGCTCTTCTTTCTAGCGTGTCAAGGGTGTGCATGTGGTAAAATAAAGACAACCGGACGGAGGGACAGTGTATGAATTTCAAAGAAACGCGCCTACGGCGCGCGTCAAAATATAAAAACGACTTTTTAGAACTCATTGAAGATGATGTGCGTTTACCCGATGGGCGGGAAGCCAAGCGCGTCGTGGTGAAACATGTCGGCGCCGCCTCGGCCTTGCCTGTGACCGATCAAGGACAGGTGGTATTGGTACGCCAACACCGCTACGCTATTGGCCGAGACAGTTTGGAAATTCCCGCGGGGAAAAAAGATTTTCCGGGTGAGCACGGGATGCGTTGTGCTCACCGTGAAATGGTTGAAGAAACCGGGTATGATGCACCAACACTGACGCCGCTTTCCAGCATCTATTCGGCGATTGGGTTTTCCGATGAACGGGTCGAGATTTTTTTGGCCTTGCACGCAACGCCGACAACAACCCCACAAATTGGCGACGACGATGAGTTTGTCGACGTCGTGCTTATGCCGTTTGCCGAGGCGATAAAACGCGTGGAAAACGGTGAGATTCAAGACGCCAAAACGGTGGTTGCGCTGCTTGCGGCTGCGCGACAGTATCCGTTTGACTAAAAGCGTTTTCATGGTATAATACTGACGTTTAGACTAAGGAGTGGTCACGTGAAGCCATTCATGCAAAAAAGCCTACGCTTTATCCGCCTGCGCTACAAGCTGTTTTTCGTGCTGCTTGTGTTCTGGTTTCTTTTAATGTGGGACCTCGGCTTGCAGACGGTGCTGGCTGGCGTGTTCATATGCGGCGTGGTGACGATGATGACGCACAACGTGCTCTACGATGATGATGGGTATGTGTACCATGCCATCAAGTTACGGACGATTGTTGTTTACGTCGTGTTTTTGTTCGTGGAGATTTATAAGGCGAGTTTCATCTACGTGTATAACCTGCTTGCCCATCATTATGAACCGGTCGTGTTTGACATTGAACTCGATGTCGAGGATGCTGTGCTGATCGGGATTATTTCCAACTCGATTACGTTGACACCGGGCACCATCACCATCGACACCGACACAGAAAAACACATGATTACGGTGATGACCATCGCCCCACCCGGCGCGACAGCCGAAGCGTTGGAAAAACCGATACGTCAGAAATTTGAGCGCTTGCTTAAGCAGAAAGGAGATCGCCAATGACGGTTTTTGAATGGTTTGTCGTGTTCACGATGTTCATGTTGATCTTGGCGATTCTCGTTAGTTTCATTCGCCTGGTGATGGGGCCGCTTATTTGGGATCGGCTGTTGATGATTAACTTAATCAGCGCCAAGGTCGTCATGTTCATGGCGGTGTACGCAATTTGGGTCGACAGCCTGACAATCATGGACATCGCGATTGCGTATGGAATCGTTGGTTTTTTGACGATTACCTTATTGTCAAAATACATCATGACGGGAGGGCGAGAGAAATGATTGTTCCCATTATTTTCTTGCTCATCATGTCGTGGTTGTTCATCATCTTTGGCATGATTGCCATCTTCCGGTTAAAAAACCTTTACACACGTATTTTATCGGCGGCGACCATAGATACAGTCGGCTCGTTGACTGTGCTCATTGCGTTATTGTTATCGCGAATCACGGAGTTTGACTACGTGCTGCGTTTTCTTATGCTGATTGGTTTCTTGCTCATCACGAGCCCAATCAGCAGTCACGTGAACATCCGAAGCGCCTTTTTGACCGGCGTCGACATACGCCGCATTGAGTCGGAAACTGCCAAGCAACGCCGGAAGGAAGAGGAGGAAGATTTGTATGCCTGATATGCTCGAAATCACAGCGTATGCCCTCCAAGTGCTCTTGATTATTATGGCGATTGCCATTGTGACGCATAAAAACACCGGCACAATCATCGTGCTGATTGCGGTCTTCAGCCTTGTCACGGCGAGCCTTTATGTCATCAACAAAGCCCCTGACGTGGCGATTGCCGAAGTGGCCATTGGAAGTGCCATCATCCCGCTGATTTACGTCATCAGCATTTCCCGTCAACGTGAGTTTATCGTGCTCGATAAGGCAATGGATGATTTCATCATCAGCGACGATGCGTTTACGGGCGTGGGCTACATCTTCTTAAAACGCTTCACCGATTTTTACCATTTGGAACTCAACATTTCAAACGACGTCAGGCTTTGTTCGGTCGGTCGTGGACGCGAACAAAAACTGTGTGAAGAGACGAACGTTGACCTGATTGTTTCAAAAGACGAAGAGACGGGTAAATATTTGCTGAAGGGCAAAGAGTCGAACATTTTGATGCACAAACTGAAACAAATGGCACGCGATTATGATGCGATTGAGGTCATCACGTTTAAGGATCGTGATTTCGGTGATTAGACAGGGCATTTTGATTGTGATGTTGCTGGCGATTTTCGCGGTGTTCATCGTGTCGCTGAGCGACCTTGACCAGCTTTATCAGACGAGCGCCGATTACTTCCGCGAGTACGGTGCTGAGCAAACCGGCTCAAACAACCTTGTGACGGCGATTCTGCTTGATTATCGCTTGTTCGATAGTCTGTTTGAGGCAGGGATTTTGTTGATTGCCGTTTCAGGCATCATCTGGATTAGCAAACACGATATCGAAGAGAAAAACGCGCGTTTCATGCTTGATAAGTTTAAAACCCCTGACTTGTTTGTGACCTTCAGCCGCCTGGTCTATCCCTTGATGCTGGCGTTTGGGTTTTACATCATTGTCAACGGTCACGTGTCTCCCGGTGGGGGGTTCCAAGGTGGCGCCATCGTGGCGACGGCAATTTTGATACTTTATTACATCGATGCCGAAAAAGAAACCAACATCGGCATGATTGTGACCGTGGAGAAGTTCTTGTACTTAACCATATTGATTATTGCGTCGCTGAGCATCTTTACCCGAGGCACTTTTTTCACCAACGTGTTTCCTTATGATACACACGGGGGTTCGAACCAAGCCATTTATCTTGTCACGTTAAACATCCTCGTCGGTTTTAAAGTCGCGCTAGGCTTATGGGCGATCTTTACGGCGTTTTTGAAGGAGGGTCGCTAAATGGATCCGATGTTAACGTTTCTTGTGATTCTCATTGGCATGTATGGCCTTTCCACGAGCAAAAACATCATCAAGAGCGTCTTTAGCGTGACGATCATTGAGTCGGGCGTGATTTTACTGTTTTTGAACCTCGGGAACTGGCGAGGCGGCTCAATCCCCATCATCAACGGGGCGGCCGACATCATCGCTGACCCGCTTCCACAAGCCTTGATGATTACCACCATCGTCATCGGATCGACCGTGACAGCGCTGGCGCTCATGCTTTGCATCAAAGTGTTCCATCACTATGGAACCGTTGAATGGCGCGAGATTTTGCGCCGCGGAGAAGGTAAATAATGCATTTTATACCGGTGTATTTGATCTTCATTCCCGTGTTGACGGCGCTCTTTCTTTACGTGGTTAAAAGCCGTCACATGAACTGGCTGGCGTTGGTTGCACAAGCACTCATGACCGTGTTGCTTGTGCTTTATTACCGTGCGTTTTCCGGCAACTACGAAGACACAATGATTGTCCTCGGCGGGTGGAACGAATGGATTGGCATCAGCCTCGTGAACGACGAAATCAGCGTGTCGTTCATGTTTTTAAGTGTCTTCAGTTGGTGGATGGTCCTCATTTACACCTTTGAAAAAGGCAACACCAACCATAACTTCCTTTTCTTTTTGATGTTTTTACAAGGGGTCTTCCTCGGGCTCTTACAAACCAATGACCTTTTTAATATGTTTGTCTTTATGGAACTCATCACCATTTTGGTGACGATTTTGATCGCCTTCAAGAAAACCGGAGACGCCTATCGAGCTGGACTTTTTTATCTGCTGATCAGCAAAGTCGCGATGATGATGTTTTTGTTGTCGATCATCTTGGTTTACAACAGCTTCGGCACGATTAACATCTTGCTTGTTCGCGACGCCATCGCGGCCACCGATTCGCTCACTGTCGTGCGCTTCTCTTACGCCCTTTTCATGGTGGCAGTAATGGTCAAAAGCGCCTTTGTGCCACTCTATGCGTGGCTACCGCGCGCCCACGGCGTGGCCCAAAGCGGCATCAGCGCACTCTTGAGTGGACTCGTGGTCAAAGGCGGGCTTTACCTGTTCATTCGGTTGAACCAAATGTATGAATTTGCCAACCTCAATTACACTGATTTCTTCTATTGGATTGGTGCCTTGACCGCGGTGGTTGGCGTGATGTTTGCGCTCAGCCAAAAAGACATGAAACAGATCCTCGCCTACCACACCATCAGCCAGATTGGCATTGTGATGATGGGACTCTCAAAGCTGCACGATCCCGACATGTTCATCGGCGGGTTCTTGCATATTTTCAATCACGCGCTCTTCAAAAGTTTGTTGTTTCTCGGGGCTGGGGTAATCATCAGCGCGTACCGCACGAAAAAAGTCACCGACATCCGTGGCGTGATGCGGACCATGCCGTTTGTGAGCATCTTCATGATTGTCGGCATGTTGTCGATTACGGGAGCGCCGTTCTTCAACGGCTTCATCTCCAAAGCAATCATCAAATACGGCGTCATCGATTCGGGTGTTCGCTACTGGATTCTCTTCATCGTCAACATCGGCACAGCGACGTCGTTTATTAAGATGAGTCAGATCTTTTTCGGTCCGAAGACAATGACAATTCGCATTCGCAAACCGCTAAAAAATTTGACACTGATGAGTTTGGCGTTTGCGTGCGTCATGCTGGGGAACTTTTACATTCCCATCAGCGAAGGTTTCTTCGGTTTTCAAGTTCGCACCATTGACATCGGCACATGGGCGAACTTCTTCGATTATTTTCTCGCCTTATCGATTGGCTACGTATTCTATCGCTTTGTGATTGCGCCTGATCCCAAAGCGGTGCGTTATATCCGCGAGCATAAGATGACATTCCAACAAGCCAATTACCTCTTCGTCGTCATGATCATCGTGCTGCTTACGGTGTTTGTCTGGTGGTAAGCAAAATCCGCGTTCACGCGGATTTTATTTTTTTTGGGACCGATGTCTTTTTGGTGGTATAATGGGGGTAACAAACGACGGGGGTGGTTATGTGAAGATAACCGAAGCGAATGTTTTAACGACGAAAACGTCCCGGTGGATGGCTTTTGCGGCCTTGGGAAAATTACCGATGATTATTTTGTTGGTGCTGGCTGTGGCAAGCGGCGTGGGGTATTTAATCTATGACCCACTTTTGCTGTATGCCCTCATCGGCCTTGGCGGGGTATACCTGCTGATTTTTTTGGCGCTCTTGCTCGGCATGCGCAAAGAACATGTAGAACTCACCAACCAGCGCATCATTGTCAAGCGACGCACGGGTGCGATTCGTAAAACCATCTTTATTCCGCTCAACCACGTGTCGATCTATGAGGTCACCCGGACGAAGATGGGGCGCCGGCTGGGCTTTGGCACGATTATGATTTACGCCTCAGCAAGCCACAAAGTCGAACTTACAAGCCTTGCAAAGATTGAAGATTTGCACGAAGGCATACACTTGCAGCTCACCAAGCAATGGCGGATGGTCGATTAACGGCCATCTTTTTTTTTGCTTGTCTGGGCGCTTGTGATGACAACCAACACGAAACAAACTGAACACCCACCCCAACAGCGCATGCATTCATGTCCACCAACACAACGGACCATCATGCGCGATAATGGAAGTGATTACTTTTGTGAAAGGAGAGCCCCCTTATCATGATCACGCTCGATAACATCACGTGGGATACCTTCTGGGATGTCATCGCGCTATCTCCCGAAGCCACCCAACGACAGTTTGTTCAACCAATCAGCGTCTTTATGGCTCGGTCTTACGTCAACCAACGAGAAGATTATCCGGACATTAGCCTGGCGATATACCATGGTGAATCGCTGATTGGTTTCACAAAAAACGTCATGTCCCCAACGCGGTCACACCGTACGCCTTGACCGAGGACGCCTCCCTGATTGATGCCGTGATCCTCGATGCCAAGCATCAAAACAAAGGCCACGGCAACGCCGTGTTGGATTGCATTATAACCTACATTCAAACCTTTCCATTTGGCAAAGCCAACACGGTTGCGGTGGTGTGCCATGAAGCCAATGACGTGGCCGTGAGGGTTTTTCAACACCGTGGTTTTGTGAAAACGCGACACATCGATGCCATTATCTTCAAAAAAAAGGAGGCGCGAGCCTCCTTCAACTTAGCGGAACTTGACCGAACGGCGTTCGGCTTGTTTGAAGATAATGTCAAACTTATTTAGCAACCCTTTAAACTGATTGATAAGACGTTCGGTATCGCCGTTTTTCGTTTGGTCGATGCGCGTGCCGATTTCAAAGTAGATTCTGCCCCGGTGTGAGATGCGGTCGAAGAAGACTTGTTGGTCCATGTACATCGCAAAGACACGGTTGACTTTAATGACGTTGACCAGTTGAACCTTGCCGCCGTGTATCGACGTTAACTCGGCAATTTCACCGTGCGGGAGTTTGTTGTTGTAAGCAAGGAGCCGCATTTCTTTTTCATCCAAACGCTCATGGTACTCCAAGTGAGTATCTTCATCAATCGTCGGCACTTTCAGCGTCAAGTGGTATGAAATATCGTGATCCTTCACGACCGTGCGTAAGCGCAAGGTGGTATTGTGTTTAGATAGCGAGCGCTCAGGGGTGTCGAAATAGTAATTGTAATGGTAGTCTTTACGATCGCTAAACTCCACCATCAAAAAATCCATGATGGTGTAACAATCCTCTTCGTTCAATGCGTGGCGTAACTCCTTGTCGAGAACGCGGTTTTTTTCAGCCATGATACATCCCTCCGGTGTGGTTATAGTCTCATTATACACCAAAGACGGCTTGAAGTGAATTGGTGTGTGATAAGATTTGTGCCGACGTAATAATGTGATACAATGGGTGTGGGAGAAAGGGGAGTTTTTCTTGTCGAACGTACTCTTCACATATCGCGAAAGAAAATCCGTTGAAGGATGGGAATCCGCATTGTATGAAACCGCGCATGAAGCGTATAAACAACGCGCCATTGGCGCGATTTACCTGAAGAACATCGTCGATGAAGTCGACGCCTTAACAACGCATCTCATCATCAACGACGACACGGTTATTTGGCACGCACCACCATGCGAACACGTTCGTAAAAACACCTTGGCATACCTTAAAGTGGACGCGCCCTTTACTTTTTATCAACGTCCGATTAACAACGCGTTTGTCTTCGGTGCACAAACCGAAGAAGGCTATCTAACCTTCTTAAGGACGCTTGTTGAGTTTACTACCGAAGCGTACGCCGATAAACGATTGTACGATAAACAGCGCATGGAGCGTTGGTTTGAAAAACGCTTGTTATCAAAGGCCTAAGGGCCTTTTTTTGTTTACAAAATGACACATTATAACCCTTAGTTCACAGCTTGTAAAGATGATGATATTGCTTGATAACAGCGATATATCGCGTAGACTATAGGTGTGAAAGGACGTGACATTATGCAGCGTGTCGACGCCACCCACACCGTGCATGCCATCGTGAGCGCTCACCCGAAGGCGCTCGCCGCCATGGTTGAACTCGGCTTAGACCACATAAAGAAAGCGGCCGTCCTCAACACCGTTGGCCGCGTCATGACACTTAAGAAGGGATTGGCATCTCGGGATATCGACCCCGAAATCGCCCAAGCCGTGTTCAACAAACACGGCATGACACTGGAGGGAATAACGTGAGTGAACTGATTGATAACCAAAAAAAACAACGCCGAGACCAGCTTCGGCGTTTGATACGCGAACTGCACGAAGGACGTGACAAGGCCAGCGTCGAGAAGGACTTTAAGGACCATTTCGGCGAGGTCGACACAAGCGAAATCGCCGACCTCGAACAAGCCCTGATTCGCGAGGGCTTGCCGGTTGAAGAAATCCAAAAATTGTGTGACGTCCACGCCTCGATTATGGGCACTAACGTCAGCGATTTACACAAGCACGATGCCGAGCAGCAAGCCGGGCATCCACTTCATGTGTTAAAGACGGAAAACACGCGCGCGGAAAAATTGCTGGACGAGGAAATCGACCCCTACCTTACCCAAGAAGGCAACATGGCTTTGTTGATGCTGAGGGTGGGCATGGATCGGTTAAAAGAGATTGAAAAACACTACGCCCGTAAAGAAACGCTCTTTTTCCCGTACCTTGAAAAAAAGGGCATCACCGGTCCGCCGCAAGTCATGTGGGGCGTTGACGATGAAATCCGCACCGAGATGAAAGCGGTACGCACCCTACTTGACCACCCTGACGTCACGGTTGCTGAGGTCAATGATCGCGTGAAAGCGGTGACGCAAAAAGTCCGCGACATGGTCTTTAAAGAAAACAACATCCTCATCCCCTTGCTCGCCGAGGAGTTGAACCTGTACAATTTTATCCAAATTGCCGAAGCAAGCGATGAGATCGGTTATTTCCTCGAAGCACCCGAAGACTCTTGGCGTGCGGATACCGAAGAAGAAATTACGGTTGAAGACACCACCCCGGGCACCGTGCGTTTTGACGCCGGAGAACTTGAAGGCCACGTCGTGAATGCCATCATGAACACCTTACCCTTGGATTTGACGTTTGTCGACGCCAACGGGTATGTGCGGTATTTCACCCAAGGCGAAGAACGCATCTTCGAGCGCCCGATTACCATCCTCGGCCGCCATGTCAACATGTGTCACCCGCCCGCTAGTGTGCACGTGGTAGAAACCATCGTCGAGAACTTTAAGACCGGCAAGAAAGACCACGAAGATTTTTGGATTCAGTTTCGAGACCGCTTCGTGCACATTCGCTATTTCGCCGTTCGCGATAAAGACGAGACCTACCTCGGCACCCTAGAGATGACCCAGGATATCAAACCGATTCGCGAACTCGAAGGAGAAAAAAGGCTGATGGACAAATGATTATCCGCGGGCTGATGATTTTTCTTGGTACGCTAGCCCTCATCGTCGGCGGTATTGGGGTGGTGATGCCGCTCTTGCCGACGACGCCGTTTGTGCTTTTGGCGGCGGCCTGCTACGCTAAAGGCTCCACACGATTTCACCGCTGGCTCACAAACACCCGGCTTTACCAAAAGCACGTCAAGACGTTTGCTGAAACCCATGCCATGACACGGAAGCAAAAATGGACGTTAATGCTCACTGTCGACGCGATGCTGGTGATTCCCTTCTTCACCTTGCCGTTTGCTTTTGCCAAACCGCTTATCGTCATCCTGGTGGTTTTAAAGTACGCGTACTTCTTCCTCATCGTCAAAACCGTGCGCCACCAAGCATAATGCCCTTTAAAAAAACGCCGACGTCTCGTACAATAAAGACGGAGGTGTTTTTATGCTCAATCACACCCGTGTGGCACGCATTCAATCACGCTTTCAAGCTGCCTACGATCCACCACGACGACTGTTTAACAACGTCTGGTTTCTCTCGCTGAGTGGCCTGACGCTTATTGCCATCATCATCGTGACACCCTTGCTGTATGCTTCAACAACCTGGCTGGTCATCGCGCTAGGGATTGTTTTCCTCACCAGCGCGCTGCTCGCGTTGACGGGATGGCTGATTCATCGTCACTTTCATCCATGGAAGGCAACCCTTCTCGCTTTGCAAGCCGATGTTGTTGCGCTGCTTGCCGAGGAGGGCATGAACGTGTACGCTTACGAAGCCATGAGAAAACCCGACAAAGCAGTGTATCGCGAATCCGGGTTGTTTACGCGCCACGCCATGGTGAGTGAGCGCTACCGCTTTAAAGGCACGACGGCGTCAGACATCCCTTACACCTTTCATGAATGTGTGCTTTCGGTCAACCAAGGTCAGTATGGCACACGCACCGTGTTTTCCGGGGCCTTTATCGTCATGCCCTCTCGCGGTGGAACTTACCAAATACGAAGCCAAGGAAAACCTCGTCACAAAGGTGTTTCTTACCAGAAAACGCACACCGAAGGACGCCTGAGTTTGTACACCGCCACCCAGCCAACCTCAATCCCGCGCCATCAACAAAAAGCCCTTGAGGCGATGATGGATGCAGGCGTCAAACATGTCTATTTTGCATCCAACGAATCACACACCATCCTCGCCATCGCACGCCCTTTTACCCGCGCCAGAGCCCCCCTCACTCGCGAGATGATTGGCACGCGCATGCAGGCCCTAAAAGACGATCTTGCCCACCTCGAACGCCTCATCGACGATCGGTGGGACTGGTAAATAAAAAGACCGCGAACGGTCTTTTTATTCGGCATAGTCAGCCAGCAACTGCACGTAATACCCAGTGTTTTGTCGAATGCCCTCGACTTCCTCATCGCTCAACTCACGGATGATTTTCATCGGGTTACCCACGGCCAAGTGACGTGCAGGCACTTTTTTTCCCGGCGGCACCACACAGCCCGCAGCCACGAGCGCATGTTCGCCGACATGGGCATCGTCAAGGATGATTGACCCCATGCCGATGAGCGCGTCATCGCCGACGGTGGCGGCGTGGATAATCGCTTTATGGCCGATTGTCACACCGCGACCGATGATGGTAGGCATGTCGGTGTTGGTGTGAATGATGACCCCATCTTGTACGTTGGTTTCATCGCCGATGGTCACCGGGGCCATGTCGCCGCGGATGACGGCGTTGTACCACACGCCGACGCGCTCGCCGAGCGTGACATCACCCACGACGCGGGCACCGTCAAACACGCGAGCCGATGACGCGATGTGTGGGGTCTTCGTTTTGTATGCATACGTCACACTATCACCTCGTTTCCATTATACCGCATTTTCAACCGCGCGGTCGTTGAAACGAAACATTCTCTGATGAGGGCCCCGTGTGCTATAATGAAAGTGGATTTTGACCTGAAAAGAGGGATACGATGCAATGTCACAGTTGCCGTGCAACAATCACCGATAACCGACGGTACTGCCCGCGTTGCGGGGTCACACTTAAACGCGACAGCGAGACACATAAACCGACGTCCAAAAGCACCCGCTGCAATTATTGCGGCGGTGGATTAAAACGCCATCAACGAACCTGCAAACACTGTGGGAGAGACCAAGACGCCATTCAAACACCACGGGAGTTTGATTTGCCCTACGAGCGTGATCCCTCGCAACTTGAACCGGCGTCGATTAAGGTTGATGAAACCTATGAAACATCCAACCTTAAAGACGTGCTGAGACCTCGACCCGCCTACCAACTCCGGCGGTCGCGGACGCTTGCGGCGGTGCTGGCATTTTTCCTCGGGGGTTTTGGCGTGCACAATTTTTACCTAGGGCGTTCGGGACGCGGCCTCGCGCAACTTTTCTTAGGAACCTTCGGGCTCTTATCGTTTCTGTTTGTGGTGGCATGGGTGTGGGCGTGGGTGGAAGCGGTGATGTTGTTGCTGGGCATTATTCGCACCGACGGCTACGGCCGCCTGCTACGCTTTTAGGAGTCCATCATGCCAACCCCTGTTCAGCTCATTTTTGTCGTCTTGATTGGCGGCGCCATCGGCTACATGACCAACGCCATCGCCATCCGCATGCTCTTTCGCCCACACCGACCACGACGCGTGCTCTTTTTTCGTTTCCAAGGCGTCATCCCCAAACGCAAAGCGAAAATCGCCCGCGCTCTTGGCGAAGCCATTGAACGCGAACTGCTTGATAAAGAAACGCTCTACGATGACTTTGTAAACGACGAGACCAAACACGCCTTTAAAACCACCCTTAAACAAGAACTCGCCGCCCGCATCGAAGCGATCTTACCGGCGATGTTCAAAAGCATTCTCGGCACCAACGTGGAACACGCCGTTGACCGCTACATCGAGCGCGAGGGTGACGCGTTAATCGAAACCTTGTTTGCGGCAATGAAAGACAAGGGCCTCGACAACGTCGACATTCCATCGCTCGTCGAGACGAAAATCAACGCCATGGACACGCAATCCTTTGAAGCCCTGATTTTAGGGTTAGTCAAGAAGGAACTGCGACACATCGAACGGCTCGGTTTTGTGCTCGGCGCGCTCATCGGCTTCGTTCAAGCCATCATCTTGTTATCTTAACGAAGGGGGAAACCCATGCGATTTATTCACACCGCCGATTGGCACCTCGGCACCAAGATGACCCATGCCTCATTTAGCAACGCCACCGCACACGCCGATCGCGTGCGCGAGATTGAAGAAAGTGTCTATCGCTTGCTTGACCACGTCAAAGCCGACGCGGACATGCTTTTTGTGTGTGGGGATCTGTTTGATCATGCCCGTATTCCGGTGTCGAAAATTGAAGCCGTCTTCACGCGCATGAACGCCACGGGAAAACCCGTGTTCGTCGTCGTCGGCAACCATGACGACATGTTGCATGCGAAAGCGTACGCACATTTAAACCGCCTCGAGCACGTCCACATCTTTGACGGATCGCTGAAACCGGTGCGCGTGGGTGACGTTGAGGTGTACGGATTAAACACCGATGATTTTTCCCTCGACAAGTTACACACCATCGACGAAAACCTCAACCCCGACCGCATAAACGTGCTCTGCTTGCATGGTGATGTCACCAACCCTAAAGATCCTCACTACTTGATTGACCTAAAAACCCTCAAAGCCACGGCATTTGATTATATTGCGCTCGGACACATTCATAAACACGCTCTGCTTGCACCACACATTGCCTATGCTGGCAACCTAGAGCCGATCGATTTTTCTGAAACCGACGCCAAAGGCTACATCACCGGGACGCTTGAAAAACCCATCACCGCAACCTTTGAGCCTTTTGCTACACGACGTTTCGTGGTGAAATCAATCACCTTAACTCCTGAGGATACCACCCATGACATCCGTCAAAAAGTCGATGCGGCGTTCAGTCGCCGGGAGAAGAAAAAAGACATGCTTCGGCTTGTCTTTCAAGGCCATATCAGCCCACACCTCATCCTCGACTCGGCTTTTTTTGATGTTTTAAGCGAAGGGCATTACCACCTTGAATGCGTTGATAACACCACCGTCGACCTCGATCTGAAGCAACTCAGAAAAGCACACAAGGATACCATCATCGAAGCCGTCATCGACGAATTCGAACGTGATAAAGGTGACGAAGAGGCCCTCAGACTCGCGCTCCGTGCCTTGCTTGAAAGCGGTGATGAAGGATGATCATCAACGAGCTTGACATCCGCGCGTTTGGCAAGTTCAGGCAAACCCGCGTTGACCTCTCCGACGGCATCAACGTCATCGAAGGGGAAAACGAAAGCGGAAAAACCACCATCCACGCCTTCATTGAAGCGGTGCTCTATGGGTTCATCAAGCCCGGATTGAAGCGTCGTGTTTTGTTAGACGACCACGACCGGTATCGCCCTAAAGACACCGATGACTACGGCGGAAGCCTCGTCGTGACCCACGAAGGCAAACCCTACCGCATCCGTCGCGATCTTCGCAAAGGCGCCAAAAACCCTATCACCATAACCCACAACACCACCGGTGAAGACATCACTGAGCGGCTGTTCAAAGACGACCACACGAAATTGCCAGATCTCGGCGCATTTTTCGATGTACCCTACACGCTTTACACCAACACCTTGAGCGTTCGCCAACTGGAAGGAAAAACCGACGAAGCCGTCGCTGACGAGGTCATTCGTCGCGCCGGTAACCTCCTTGCCTCAGGCTCAGAAGCGTTCAGTCCGACGCAAGCAATCGGTGAACTGACCAAAGCGCGCGACGCCATCGGCACCGAAAAAGCCCCGACCCGCCCCCTAGCCAAAACCATCGATGCCGTGCAACGCCTTGAAGCTGAACGCGACGCCATCTACCGCGCCCATGACGACACGCTCGAGATGAAAGCGACGCTCGAGAACTTGCGCCTAGAACTACAGAAGCGCGAGCGCATCCACGCCGACCTCGACCACGCGCTCGCCGCCAAAACCCAAGCCCGCATCAACGCAAAACACGCTAAAGTCAAAGCCCTAAACGACACCATCAACGAACGCAACAACGCCCTCAACGCCCTCGCTCCTTATGCCGAGTTTGACGCTGACGCCGTTGATCGATACCTTCAAGCGACCACCACCATGACCAACGCCCTCGAACAACGCGAAGCGCTGGAAAAAGAGCTAAACGAACTCCGACGTAAACAACGTGACCTGGCGCAAACCTTATCCGAACGTCAAAATCCAACGCGCATCATCGCCGATCGTCAAGCCTACCGTGAAGCCGCGGCCAAACATGATGAAGCGGCTTGCGCGCATGCCACGCACATGCGAAATCGCCTCGCTAAAAAACGCCATGCTACCGCTGAGTGCATCAAGTGCCTTGAACACACCAAACGCTGGCTCAAACGCCGTTGGTACACTGGGTTAACGCTGATCGCGTGGCTCGTCTTAACGCCGCTGGTGGCCGTTTGCCGCCACCGTGAAACGCGGCTTGCCACGCGCCTAAACACGTGGCGCGACCAAGCCGACGCGGCGTGCGAACCCGCCGATACAATGCGTCGCATCCAAGCACACCATGGCATCGACTCGGCGGCGGCCCTTGAGGCAATCTATGAAACCGCCCTCAGCACCCTGGCCAATCACGAGCGCTTAAGCGATCTTAAAACCGCTATCGACGCGAAAACGACAGCCATCACCACCCAAGACGACCGGGCGGATACAGCGCGCAAAACCCTCCAAGCCTTGCATCATCAACATCACGTCGACTCGCTTGAAGGGTTAAAAACCATCCGCGATAAACACCGCCAATACCACGCCATAAAAAAAGACATAGACGCGTTGCGGGTACGCCTCGACGATCTGTTAGACGGTGAAACAGTTGACGCCTTGACGGCGCGCGTCGATTCGACCGCCGAGGCCATCGCGTTCGATGACCTCGATGAGGTTCAACAATCGCGCGACGAGCTGACCTCAGAGATCAACGAGCGACGCGTGGCCATCGACAAACTCAAACACCAAATCGAGTCTACCGAAGCGACGCACCGGCCACTTGAAACCGTCGAACACGAACTCGACGCACAACGCACCCGCCGCGATGAACTTATGGCCAAGCGTCAACGCCACCAACGCGCCATCGACATCATCGAACGGGCGGTGGCGGCGATTGAAGAAAACTTTGCGCCGGTGTTGAGCGAAAAAATCGGCGAGTATGTTCATACGTTTACGCGCGGACGCTACCGCGACATCAAAGTGAAAAAAACCATGGCGTTCACCGCCTACGACAAGCGTAGCGGGGATTTTGAGTCACCCGAACACTTCTCGCGCGGGACGCTCGATCAAATCTATTTCGCCTTGCGCGTCGGCTTGTTGGATACGCTTGGCAAGCAACATCTGCCGTTGCTTTTGGATGATGCGTTTGTCGCGTACGATGAAGCCAGGCTGACCGCAGCGCTCAAAACCTTACACATCATGCGCCACACTAGGCAAGTGCTGGTGTTCACATGTCACGACCGCGAGCGCGTGCTCGCCAAGCAATTGGCAATTCCCGCCCACACCATCACACTGACTGAGAAGGCTTAAGCCGTTCAATCAAAGCACTGATCATGACAGAACCACGTAACCATGTTAGGATAATGATGACCTAAGCGAGGTGAACCCATGAAAGCTGACTTACACATGCATACCACCGATTCTGATGGCCGTAACACCAACGAAGAACTGTTCGCGTTGGCTAAGGAACGAGGCGTCGACATGATCGCCATCACCGATCATGACGTATGCACCAACGTGAAACAAAACCGTGCCCTAGGCGACCAATACGGCGTCGCTTACATCCCAGGCATTGAACTCTCAACCCTTGAAGATGGCAAAAGCGTCCATTTGCTTGGGTATTTTCGTGACGAGGCTTACGATGCCAAGGCGATGAAAGCGTACTACACGATGATCCGTGAAGGCCGCGAAAACCGCGCCAAAACGTTCATTAAAAACCTGGCAATTCACGAAGCTATTCACATCACCTATGACGACGTGCTCGCCGTATCGGATGGCATCATCGCACGGCCCCACATCGCCAAGGCCATCATCAACCGTTACCCGCAGTACACGCACAATGACATTTTCAACCGGTTCATTGGTGATCACTGTCGGTCGTTTGTGCCCTCCACCGAACTGAGCGTTCAAGAAGGCTTGGATTTGTTGCGGCAGCACAACGTCCTCGTGGTGCTTGCGCACCCGGGCTTGTTGAAAGCAACCATTCACGACAAGGTCCTATCGACGTATGATTTTGACGGCATTGAAGCGTACTACGGCAGACACACCCCAACCCAAAAGCGGCACTACGAAACCCTCGCTCGCGACCGCGGGTGGCTCATCACTGCCGGCAGCGATTACCACGGCATTCCCAACGATAAACAACACTTGTCGCTCGGCGAAGCAACCCTAAGCGGCGATGAACTAGATGCATTTCTCACAGCGTTACACCGATGATTAGCAAAAAAAAAGAAGAAATGGCGGAAAATCCGCCATTTTTTCTTACGTCTGTTGTTAAAACAACCGCGAACCAAACAACACCACAAAGAGGCCGATGGTCAACGCGTTGCTTAAGATGTTGACGAGGTTGTTGTTTAACCAAGCAATCCCCGAATGCCGCTTGGCTCCATCGCGACGGTCCTCGGTGATTTTCCCTTCTCGCAAGTACTTGACTTGAACGACGCCTAAGGCGCTGTCAATGATGCTTGCGAGCGTAGCGAACAGCCACAGATACACGACCAAGGTGACATCGCCAAGGGCAATCCACGCTAATAAGGCAAACAGTGCCGAAGCGAACATGCTGGCGATGAACCCAAGTAACGTCACACCCCCAGACAATCCCGTTTGCATCATGCGCCACGTAAGCAGGTTTCTAGGAAGCCGCTTGGACAGTTTACCAACATCGCTTGCCCAGGTGTCGCTGGCGCTGGCGGCAACGCTTAAAAAGTAAAGAAAAACGTAAATTGATTGGTCGGTAAAAGCATATAGCACGGCGAAGAGTGTAGCCAACAAGGCGTTGGCGAGCACCTGAAGCGCATTGCGTTGACTCGGTTCACTGTTGTCATCAAGCACGTTGAGTGCGGTGGCGCTACCGAAAAAGACAATCAAATAAAGGAAAGCAAACCAGCCGAGCGTGAAATAAATAACCGTGCCGACAAAGATGGCCGCCAAGGCACCTGATTCACTCAAGCTTTTTTTAGCAAACGCTAACAGAGCGATGATGGTGCTTATGGTGAAGCCAAGCAACAACGTGGTCATAACAACAGCACTCCCATCATAAAGACGGCGAATGGCACCGTCACGTTATCAAAGCCACGCGGTGTCAGCAACTCCACCAGCCCAGCCGCCAAGGCAATGAGCACGATGAATACCCACGCGGTGGGAGGAAAAAGCACCACACCAATAATTAAAGACACCGTCACCATTGTTACGGTGCCGGCGACGGTTTTTCCCGGGCGTAAGAGCGTACTGTTCACGGCTTTGCCGACGATGGCTGCGAAACCATCGCCATAGCCCATGATAAGAATGGCCAGCGCCCCGATGCGTGTGATGTCAAAGTAAAACGCGAAGAAGGCAATGATAAACAAGCTGATGGCATAATAGACCGTGCCTAAATCACCGGTGGTTTTGGTCTCTCGTTCCATGGCACGCACGAGGTGGTAGCGGTAGGAGAGATAATTTAAGACAATAAAGGTGGCGGGGGGAATCGCCGCCATCCAGAAAGGTTCGCCCGCAAAGACAACCATCGCCAAAAGCCACCAGTTGGCCACGCCAATGTGGATGAACTTTCGAGCCCCCTCGTCGTTAAGCACCTTGCGATTGTGAAGGACCGCGCTCAAAGCAATGACGGTGAAGACAAAACCGTATGAGAGCGCCAAACCAATCATTCGTCTAATCCTCGTTTATGCAGTGTTTTTCTCACTCGCCGAGCAAGCATCCATTTCTTCAACGAACCGACATCGTAACGACGGTTGAGGTTACGGTACCCCTTGTGAGCGATTTTGTCTAAAATCGCTTCATACAAGGTCGCGGCGAGCATCGTCGGGTACCTGGCGTCGTGATCAAACAAATCGACGTGATCGTAAAAGACGCGATACTTTTCCTTCGCCAGACCGATGTAGTGCTCCATCATTGAAATCCATTCGGGTGTCACCAGGCCGGTGCGCGTAATCTCGATTTCAAGTTTATGCTGTTCCATGGTCTCTTCAGAAAAATAAATGCGATCGTTGATAAGGTCATCACGCACGTCGCGGAGGATGTTGGTGATTTGCATTGCTTTGCCGAGTTCAATGGCGACATCGGTCAATTTTTTCTTTTTCTTTTTAATGGTCTTCGATGCCAACACTGGCAGCAGCATCACCCCGACCGTGCCGGCGACGTTATAACAGTAGTCGTCTAAATCGGCGTCGGTTTTCATCGGCGTCGGGTTGTAATCATCGCGCAGCCCACCCAGCAATTCCAAGTATGGGTCGATGTTGGAGGGAAAAGCTTCAATGGCTTCTGCCAACGCCTGAAACAACGGATCCTGAGGAGGATTGCCCTCAAAGGTCGCTTTCAGGTGTTTTTCCAACTCATCAATCCGAGCGATGTCGCGATGGACATCGATGGCGTCGTCAGCCGTTCGACAAAACGCGTAAATAGCAAACACTGCGCGCGCCTTAGCTTCGGGCAACAACGCAAACGCCTTATAAAAACTTTGGCTGTGTGTTTTAATGATTGATTCCACGTGCTCGTGCACGTCGGTTGTTTCCATGTGTATCCCACCTTTGGTTTTTCACCTTGATTATACCGTATGCACTCGCAGATGTAAACGCACGCGCGGAGATTGCGCACCGTGGTTTACAAAAACGCACTGACGCAGTACAATGAGAACAACACATTGTCTCGCAAACCGTGACCTTATCCAAGGGCTCGGCGCATATTCCAGCAACGAACACGACAAACCAAACCGCGTGCGCTTGCACGCAAGGGGTGATTATATGAAACGGTTTCTCACGTTGGCGGTTGCACTGTTGTTGACTGCACAGCTCATCGGATGTTCATTGATTGATGTCGGCCTTAGCAACGACGTCGATGCGTTTCAGCTTGCACTCATTGAATCGCGCGACCGCGCACGAACGTCAAACGTCATCGTTGAAACGACCATATACATGGGCGCCACACGGCTGAGCGTGCTGGCAAATTCACAAGGCAGCGGCGTTGTCGTCTTTGAAGACGATGATTTTATGTATGTCTTGACCAACTACCATGTGACCGATCGTGACGGCCGCGAACACGTCGATTACACGGTCCGAAGTCGCGACGACGATAGCGATATAATTGCCGAAATGGTGCATGAAAACGAAGCCTACGATCTCTCACTCCTTAGGGTGAATCGCTCGGCGGTGGCGCGGGATGTCATCGATATTTTCGCACGCTACGACGATCCCTTACGTCGCGGTGAGATGGTGCTCGCCATCGGCAGCCCGAGAAAAATCGATGGCATTGTCACCTACGGCACCTATAAACGCATGGTCGATATCGCCAACGTCGACTTCGAAGTGATATTGCACGATGCGCTGATTTATCGCGGTTCAAGCGGCGGCGCGCTCGTCGACGTATCAGGCAACCTCGTTGGCATCAACACGTGGGGTGGGGCGGAAACCGACAACAACGGCCTGGCTATTCCGTTAACCAAAGTGCATGATTTTTTGCGCGAGGCTGGCATCATCGCTTCTGAGGAAGAATCAAACGACAGCGACTAAAGGGTGCGGCGGCACCCTTTTTTGCGTCTGAAAGTCGCGACGAAAACCTAGCGATATAATGTCATTAGACGTGAAAAAAGGCGTATAATCGGTTATAATACTATGTTAGTGGATATTCTTGCGAGGTGATCCCATGCGACCTGTGATTGTGAGCGCGTTTGAACCGTTTTATGATGAAAAAGTGAATCCTACTGAAAGCGTGCTGGCAGAACTGCCGGATTTTTTGTACGATGCCCGGATCATTAAAGTGACGTTGCCTGTTGTTTATGGGCATGCGTTTGAAGTGCTTTTGTCGTTGATTGAGGAACACGACCCCCGGTTGATTATCATGCTGGGGTTGGCCAAAGGCCGAACTCATGTTTCCATCGAACGCATTGCCATCAACGCCCAAGACGCGTCCATCGCCGACAATGCCGGCACCACGAAACGTTTCAACCGCATTGTCGAGGGCGGACCCGATGGGCTATTCACGACGCTTCCACTCGAACGCATCATGACCCGCTTGAAACAAAAACACGTGCCCGCGATCGTGTCCAACACCGCCGGCGCTTACGTGTGCAACGATGTGTTTTACCGCGTCATCTATCACGTAAAAAACCAGGGGTTGCGCACCAACGTTGGGTTTGTGCACATGCCGATGTTGCCAGAAGACGCAGCAGCCCAAGCCGGAGTGCCAGCCTTGGATCGCAAACACACCATCGAAGCGGTCACGACCGTTATCGATACCGTGATGAACCCGCTTGTGAACGAGGTGAGGCAACCATGAAACGCACGTTAATTACCATTTCCGTGATGGTTGTGGTGGTGGGGGTCGGCATCCTGTTGGTAGGATTGCTTAGCCAGCCCGCTGAACCGCTCGAACTGTCGCTCGTGCACAACTTGGATGAGAGTGATTATGAGGGCGACGGACCAACACTCACCGTTCGCCCTGAAACCGTCTACCGGAACCGCGAAGTTTCGGTCACCGCCAGCGTCTTTACCGGGTATCGCTTTGTGCGTTGGGAAACGACCGACGGCGACCTATTCAGCGAAGAACCGACCGAACGGTTTGTGATCACCGAATCGATGACACTACGTGCCATCTATGAACCACACGAAGGCGAAGGCCAGTTTTACGTCAGCGTTTCAAGCAATCAAGACATCGTCATCGACCGCGCCCCTGAACAACCCTATCCCTTCTATTACACCGAAGGGACGCAACTTAACCTCATCGCTCCTGAGATTGAAGGGTTCCGCTTTGATCACTATCGCGACGAAACCACCGGTGAGCTCTTGACAACCAACCGTATTTACACCTTTATCGTCAACACCGACATGCACATTAAAGCCGTCTATGCACCCGAGGATTATTATTACGTGCTGTTTACCACTAACATCGATGAAGCCATCACCTTTATCGTCGATGAGGAACCCTACGATGACATCGTGCCCTTTGAAGGCGATGAAACGATTGAGCTTGAAGCGCCCGACATTGAAGGCTATGGCTTTGTGCATTGGATTAATCGCAACGGCGACGTTGTGAGCGAAACGCGCGTTTTCGACTACCTTGTCGAAGGCACCGAGGTGCTTACCGCCGTCTACAACGAAGCGCGCTTGGTGTATCAGACAGGCTTTGAAGACACCGAAAAGATGTCGTATGCCGACGGCCTAATCACCACCCAAGGCCGCACGTGGCGACTCCACGAGGCGCTCATTGGCTCAAGTCACCTTGACCAACACCACGACGCCCAAAGCGTGCGTTTGCGTGGCGGGTTTGTGGAAAGCGCCTTCGGGGTAAGCGAACTTGAACGCATCGCCTTTTATGCCAGCACCTTCGGCGACGATGAAGCAAGCACCATTCACGTTCAAGTGAGCGATGATGGTGAGGCCTGGCACACGGTAAAAACCATCCCTGTCGACGACACGTTGAGCTATCATGAAACCGTGCTGTTGGAAGAAACCCTTGAGGCATTCAATCTAAACATCGACGATGTCTTGTACATTCGCATTCTCCACGACCCTCTAGAGGACGGCATGCGTGTCAACCTCGACGACTTGCGCCTCTATGTGTACCAAATTAACGACAATTTCCACGACTAAAAAACCTCCAGAAGAAAGAAGGACTTCATGTGAAACGACTCCTACTTGCACTCACGTTACTGCTTGTGGCCTTAAGCACCACAGCTTGCGACACCTCACGCCCTCAACCCGCCATCCGCGACATCAGCGTCATCGACCGTGCCATTCCCTACGATGATTTCGCTTACGAAGACATCAACCTGTATGTGACCTACGTCGATTTTTCAACCGAACGCGTGGCGCTTCAGGCATCAATGATAGATTCAAGCGTCCGCGACGCCCTTGACGGACCTGGCACGTACGCCATGGAAGGGACGTATCGCGACCACCCATTTAGTTTCACCTTAACCCTCACCGACGCCCTCGATAACCATCTTGATGCGGTCGTGTTTGACGAGACGACCCTCACCGATGACATCACCTTGCCCATCGCTTTTGGCGAGGAAATTGACGCCACATGGCATTCGAGCGATGAAGCACACCTCGACGCCACCGGCACGGTGGTTCGCCCCTTGCTTGACGATGTTGAGGTAACCTTGACGTTAACCTTAAGCGAAAATGAAAGAAGCGTCAGTCGCGCTTTCACGTTCGTCGTTCAGGCACTTCCTGCGCACACCGATTTTTCCGACCTTTTTAACGACTTTCACGCGGGAGACCGCGTTATCATCGAAGGCGTTGTAACCAGCGTGTACGAAGCAGGATTAATGCTGTATGACGGCATCCGCTACGTGCATGTCACGTTGGAAAACACCACCGATTTTATCCGCGGACATCGCGTTCGTCTTGATGGTGCCATCGGCGAATCATTCCGCTTCATCGACGTTGAGAGACATGCCGTCATCGACACCCGTCAAGACCCAGAAGACACCATCCACGAAGCGTCACTCGATGACCTTGCTACGCTCGATGCCAGCTTCAGCGGGCAGGCGTTTGACGTCACCGGCACCATCGAAAAAGCAGTTGATGGCACGTATCGTCTTGAAGCGGCCGGCGCGGCCATCACCATTGATGCGCGGACGCGATCGAGTCGCCTTCTTGAACTTGATGATCATAGCGGCGAACTCGTTTCCATCCGTGTGACGTATTTGCACGATGCGGACAACCCAACCTTTATTTATGACGGCGCGCTCCGTTTGTTGGAACCTGATTCTGCCTTCATGGGCTTTGACGTCGACGCCACGGAGTACTACGTGCCCAACCTCTATTTGCCTTATGACGGGCCGGCGTTCGACGACGATTGGCTTGGCATCACCGCCTATGAGATGACTGACCAAGACTATTACATGGGCACCGGCGGTGCCTATCACGTCACCTATAACCGCTGCATCGACGGGGACACCACAGTGTTTAACTACCCCACCGAGATCGTTACCCGTATTGAAACCAACAACAACTCAACCCGCTATTTCCTCATGGACACACCAGAAACCTGGCCGCGTGACCGTCAAGAACCGTTCGGCGCGTTAGCGACGGTCTACGTATGCCATTTACTTGTCGAAGCCGAATCCATCATCTTGCAATCCGATCCGGGCGACCGCTTCTTAGACGTTCACGGACGGCTGCTTGCATGGGTTTGGGTACGGATGCCGGGCGATGATGACTACATGCTGCTTAACTACTTGGTCGTTCGTCACGGTCTTGGCGACGTGCGTTACCGTTTTGGTTCAGGTGAGACCGATATTTTGGTCGATCAAGGCATGCGGTTCATCGAGTGGATGGAACTCGCTGAAGACCTCGCCTTTGCCGACGAACTCGGCATCTGGGGCGAAATGCCAGACTTTTACTACGATTACGAAAACAACGAAATCGACAACAATCTCTATCCGCATTCTTAGGGGGTGAGGGCCATGATTGATATCCATTCTCACGTTCTTCCCGGTGTTGACGACGGCGTTGTCGACCTGGAAGAAAGCTTAACGATGCTCAAAAACTACGAAGCAGCCGGCGTCAGTGCCGTCATTGCGACCTCACACGTGGCGCCCAAACGCGGCTACGCCAACACCCGCCAACAGCTAGAAAAAACCTTGAACCGTCTAAAAACAGCCGCCCAACAACACCACATCAACGTCGAACTTTACCTCGGGGCCGAAGTCGACAACCACCCGAACCTCAAGCAGGTGCTCAAAGACGCACCTTCGCTGAACGACAGCGGCGTCGTGCTGATTGATTTCGGCATGAAACAAGCCGATATCGCAGAGGTTTGTTACGAACTATCGCTGTTGGATTACACGGTTATCCTCGCCCACCCAGAGCGTTACTTTTACATTAAGATGGACACCATCCGAGCGCTGCATAAACAAGGCGTGCTCATGCAAGTATCCGCCCCACATCTGATTGGCCATGGCTCAAAAAAAGCACAAACCCTGGCGAAAAAAATGCTTAAAGAAAAACTCATCGATTTTGTGGCCACCGATGCCCACCGTGCACGTTTCGCCCCCGGTGACATGCTTAAAAAAGCCTATCGGCGTGTGCAAAAAAAGACAAGCACGCTCTACGCCGAAGCCATATTCAAAGAAAACGCCAAGGAGAAACTCTTCGGTGGCACACGTACTTAGCCCCTTACTAACCTTTGCGTGGATTGGTGCCATATTTTCCTTCTCCACGCAAACCGGCACCGAGTCCGCCGCGCTAAGCCGCGGTGTGTTGGACCTCCTCGGCCTTGACCCTGAGGTTTTTCATACGCCAGTCCGCAAAGCGGCCCACATGGCGATGTATTTCGTCTTGGCAGCGCTCTTCGTCGATATGCTCATGCATCATCACATCGCGCGACCAGCGTGCTATGCTGTGGTGCTTGCCATCCTCATCGCTACCCTTGATGAAACCGTCCAACACTTTATTCCCGGTCGCGTCGGAGCCCTCATGGATGTGATGATTGACACCGCCGGCGCTGTGGTTGGGGCGACCGTGATGTTCACCTTGAAACAACACATCACACCCCCTTTGCACAGCATGCTATAGACTGTTTTCAAGGCGCATTCGCGCCTTTTTTTATAAAAACAAGTAAGCAAAAAAAACCTCGACCCAGGGTCGAGGCGAATGGCCTATTCGATGACACGGACGTTCACAAAGGAGAACACGGTGGTATTATCATACTCGAAATAAAACGAAAAGAGCAGGTTGCTGGCGTCAGGAGTGTTGGATAGGCGACCATCAAAGTAGGCGCTTGAGACGGTTAACACCGCACCGTCAAAACTGTAATGCTCCGCATCAAGTTGGATGGTGATGTCGGCGTCGAACAACTCGATGGTCACGACCACGTCTTCGCCGTCGCGGTAGTAATGGTTGATGTCGCCAGCGACATAGGGTTTGCCTTCATCGACCACGGAGAGATCGACACGGATGCGCTCACGCGTGGTTTGAACGATAAGCTCGTGTTCCCCTAAGCCTAAGGTGTTGAGCGCATCGTGATTGAGTGTCAGCAAGGTGCCATCGACGATCACGTGCGAAAGGGAAGCGCCGGTGCCGTTTCGCGTAAACGCGATGGGGCTGGCTGCATAACGCAAGGCAATGAGCGGATCGACGGTGCTTTCAAGGTCATGTCTGAAGCGGGCGACCCGGTAAATCATCGTCATCGACGCTCCTGAGGCATCATCACCGATGTGGGCGGTCACATGGATGCGGGTGGATCCCACTGCGTCGATGTCCGCAAACACGTCGGCTAGGTCGATGGATGTGGTGGCAACGGTGTCATGAAGTTGATCGTTCAAGTAGACGTGAAAGGCGTCGGCGCCAGTGTGGGTCCACGTGAGCGTGTCACCATCAAAGGTCAAATTGAGGGGGGGGACGATGTCGCGATCGATGGTAAACGTTAGTGTATCGCTGTAAGGCGATTGTTTATCGCCGGTTTGGGCCCGGACGCGGACGGTGTAGGTTCCGTTTGTAAGGTGGTCTACGCTGTATGAGGGGCTGTTAACCACGACCGATGTCATATCGTCGATGGTGAGCACGTACTGTGTCGCCCCATCAACCGCATCCCACATCACCATGTCGTCTGCGAAGCGGAGGTTTTCTGGCGCGTCGAGATCCACGCTAACCTCGCGCTCAATCGTGAACGTGAAAGGATCACTGTAAGGCGATTGGCTGTCGCCGGCTTGCGCCCGGACGCGGACGGTGTAGGTTCCGTTATCGAGGTGAAGGACGCTGTAGGTTGGGGATTCAACCACCGCGGTTTCCACGTCGTCAACCTCAACGACGTACGTCGTCGCTTCATCGACAGCATCCCACGTTAAGTCATCATCGGCATATTGAAGGTTGGTAGGTGTCGTTAAATCAAGGCCGGTGTCGCGTTCAATCGTAAAGGTCAAGGGGTCGCTATAAGGCGATTGATCGTCGCCGCGTTGTGCCCGTACTTGGACGGTGTAGGTGCCATCATCCAGATGACGCACATCGTAGGTTGTGGTTGTGACCCGCTCTGTCTCAACACCTTCAATGCGCACCAAGTAGCGCGTCGCTTCGGCGACAGCGTCCCAGGCGATGGTGTCGTCTTGGTAGCGGATGTTTAGGGGGGCGTCAAGTTGCGCTTTTTCACCGCTGCGGCACCCTGCTAAAGCGAAGGCGAAAACGGCGAGCATCATCAATAATTTCATGGTTATCCTCCTGGTGGTCAAGGTTCAGGTGTCTCTTCGATGTTGTCATGGTCGAACCAAATCAGTTCAACTAAGTGCGGGTAATCGATGAATGGGTTGCGGTTGTTTTGGTAACTGTAAATCACGTCGTTACGGTGTTGTTCAAAGGCGCTCACACTGTCTTCGAAATGCCAGGTGATGAGCACGCTCAGATACCCTTGATAAGCCCCGTCAGCCGCGTAGGTTGAATCGGGTGGTGGCAACGCATCACTCAACGTCAGCCAATCGTATTTGACGGCTAGGTAAAAGTAGGTGCGCGCAACGTTGCCGTGGTCATCGTCTGGGTAGTAGCCATCGGTGGTTGTGTTTGTGTCAAAGTATTTGTTTCCGCGGGCGATGTTGATGCTTGCGTTGATAGGCCTTAAGTTGTGCGCATCGGTGCCAGCGTGTCGCATCGTGCCGGCGGCACGCATCACACCAAGGCGAGAATTTGGCCAGATGTGCTCGCGGTCCCACTGACGCGAGTCCCAATCAGCAATCACGCTTTGGCCAGTATAAATTTGCAAGACGTTGTCGGGGTTCGACGGGTCTTCGTCACTGATTTGTAGAATATCGCGAATGTCATCGTAGGTCGGCATTAAGACATCATCCCAAAGCAGCGCGCGCATCGACAACAATAAGGCTTCGCCGAACAGTCCCTCAAGGTTTGCGTAATACCCGTCGTAATCGTCAAGCACCATGTCTAGGAGCGACGCATCGTTTAAGACAGTTTTGTCAATCTGATACGTCACCATGGTGCCGTGGTGGTCGGTGGCGGTGTAGGTGATGGTATAGACACCGCGTGTGGTGGTGTCGACAACACCATCGACCGAACAGGTGAGTGCACCGAGCACAGCGTCCAACGCTTCGCATCCCGCTGGCGACCAGGTGTCGTGCAAACTGTACACAGCCAACAACGCACGATCAAAGCTGAAATCAAGGACGTCGCTTTCGGTGTCCAACAGCGGAAAGCCTACAAAATCAGTGTACGTGTCTATGTGTACGTTGTCAATGTTTAACCGTTCATTTGACGTGCCGCTGGAAGGAATCCGGGTCACGTGATGAAGGCGGAAATACATCTCGGTGTTTTCATCAATGCCGTGCGTCTCTCGCAGGGTCATCAAATCGATATCGTAGCTAAAGTGATGGAGTCCGGACCCCGCCGGCGAAATGACGGTGTCCAAGGTATGCCATGACAGCGCGTTGGTGGAAAATTGAACATGGAACGTCAACTCGATGTCGGTGCCGTAAGTGCCGTAATCAAACGATAAACGCGTCGGGTTTTGCACGGAAAATTCGGTATGGATGAAGCCCCCTGCTCGAATCCGAACGCTTTGCGACCCGGTTTTTCGGTCACCCGAAAGCGAGCCAATCAACGCTTCATAGAAAAACCACGATTCGCCATCGACCGTCACACTGCCCATGGCGTACGACGACTTGGCGGCCGACTCAAACCCGGTGGCATAAGCGGTGGTGGCTTCAGCTTGATAGATGGCGCGCACGTGCGCATCTTTATGCACGGTGTATTCAAGCACAGGGGAGGTGCCAAGCGCATGCAGGGTGGCCATATCTTGCCAGTAAAGGAAGTCATAACCTGTGACGGATTCGGCGGTTAAGGTAAGGGGTTGGTTCGGTTCATAAGGGCCTTCTTCACTCACGCCGGTTGGCTCACCGGCGATGTTGGCATCCACATCGAGGGTATAGTCGCCCTCGTCAATGGCGTCGTATTGCAGGGTGAAGAGCGTGTCTTGTTGGATGCTATCCAAGGGATTGTCCCACATCGGATCAGCTAACGTATACCCAGGTTTAGCAGGCACATCCCCGGTAAAGACCGCGTTGTCACCATCGCTGAGATAAGCATAATCAAGCAACGCCCCCTCATCATCGACAAACACCGCGGCGTGTTTATCCGCCGGACTGAACACAGCCTGAAGGTGTGTGTCTTGCGTGATGGAAAGTTCATGGTCCAATCGACGCGTGGGGTCCACCACCCCGTTGACAACCCAAAACGAAAACGCATAGCCTTCAAGCGACGCGAGGGACGACGCCAGTTGCAAGCGATGGCCCGCGTTAATGGTTTTTACCTCAACGGGATTGACGTTGTGTTCATCAAACAGCGCGGTCCACGTGACATCGACCGTGCTAAAAGACACGGTCGCTTCCAACGTCGAAACGACACCAAGAGTAAGCAGCAATGTCAACAGCACCATCATCCGTTTTTTCATCAGATCACAACTCCCATGTGGATGCGATGAGTACGTATGATTATACACCATATCCGTTGGGAGTAAAAGCAAGTAACCTTATAATTCACGACATCACACCAACGTGTGACGCCTGCGTAGACCATGTTAAGAAAAAAAGCGCCGAAGCGCTTTTTTGATGGTCGCTAACGGTGTTGTGACCTAATCCGCGACGATGCCGGTGTCTTCAGCGTATGCATAGCCTAAGTGACGGTACGCGTTGGTGTCGTCTTTCCAATAATCGGTTTTGGATAGCTCTATGGGGTTATCGCCATAGTACTCGCTTGAGACGCTGTAGCCGTGTTCATCAATGGACACCGTGATCGTGCCGTTGCGTTGATGGTAAAAGCCCATGCTGTCTGGGCCGCCGGCAATGACGTAGACGGGGATTTGATCGGAATACGCATAGACATTTGCCACGGCGTCGTAATGCGGATGTCCGTAAGGTGTGCCAAGAAGGTTGTTCACGTTTACAATAACCGTGCTTGGGTCGATGGTTTCCACCAAGGCGCTGGAGGTGGAGGTGCGCGAGCCGTGATGGCCCATCTTGAGAACGTCGATATGTCCGGCAAGCGGTCCGTAAACGGCTTCTTGATCGTCGCCGGCATCGCCGTTAAACAGTGCGCGGGTGCCCATTGCATCAAGCGTGAAGACGACACTGGATTCGTTCAGGTCGGAACTCGCGAGATCGCCCGTGTTATAAAATTCCAAGAAGACATTATCAAACAGTTCGTAGATAAAGATGTCATCCTCATCAAACAACTCACACACGCGATAAACCGTGCCGCCCTCAGCCATATGGGCGTTGACGAGATCATCAAACTCCAGGGCGATGGCGGAAGTGCCGACGGTACAATAGTTGAAAATTGTGCCAATGTCATAGGCGTCAAACACATCCGGATAGCCGCCGATATGATCGGCATGCGCATGGGACGGTATAATGTATTCAATGGTTCCATCGGTGATGTGTTCTGCGAGAAAATCCAGCAAGTTGTCGATGCTGGTGGCTTGGTTTAGTCCCGCATCGACTAAGAGGTCGATGTCGCCGATTTGAATCAACATCGCGTCGCCTGCGGTGCCAATATCGATGTAGTGAATCACCACGTCTGTCGCATCGTGACCAAGCGTCGTCATCGCGTCGATGAATGTGAGCGCGTCAATGGAAAGAGCGGTTGTGACGTTGTGAGTGATGACGACATCGTCGATGTTGATGCGTTCATCGTTTTGCGAAGCATCCCACATAAGGTAAATCGGCGTGGAAACATCGACATTAAGTGCGCCATACACATCGCTTGCGTTGAGCGTGGCTTGTTGGAAACTGCCTGTGGCATCGTACGTGCTGATGGTGGTCCAGGTTTCACCATCGACGGACGCTTTCATACTCAGGGTAGAGTTAGCATCATTACCATACTTTCCGTAATAGAAGGAGACGGCATCAAGCGCATCGACAGCGAACAGCGTTCTCGCGTGTCCGTTACGAATTCTTACGCTTTGTAAACCATGTTTTTGATCGTTGGCTAAAGAACCAATAAGGGCATCGTCTAAACGCCACAGTTTATCTGAAATCTCAACATCAGCAGCGGCGTACGCCCCTTTGGTGGCATCTTCAAAACCGGTCTCATAAACCGTTTCTGACGCCACACCCTCATAAACCGCCACCACATGACGGCTTTGGGTGATGGTATGGACATAGGTGTCATCGCTCGCAAGCACGCTATCGTTAAACAGATCATACCAGTGGACAAAGCGATACCCTTCCACACTATGGGCATGTAACTCAACCGTGTCATCGATCGTGTAAGGCCCCTCCACGTCTCGTTCAATTACGGCTCCGGCTAAGTTGGTCGAGAGATAAAGATCGTAATATCCCTCTTCAAGGTAGAAAGCCAGAAAATCATGATCGTCTTGGAGGTAAAAGGAGAACGTAGCTTGGTTGGTGAAGATGATGCCGGAAGCGAGGTCTTTAAAATACTCAAAACGATGCCCCGCGACCGCGGGAGCATGCAACGTTATTTCCGTGCCGTGGATAAGTCCGGTTTCTGGCCTCACGGATACGTCGGCTTCAGGAAGGTTGCTGGTTAGGGTCAGGGTATAATCATCATCGAGCGGCGTGTAAAGGGCACGCAAGTGCCGGTTTTGGGTGATGGTGAAGCGGTAACTTTCACCCACATGTACGGGTTGCCCCGTGAGGGCATCGACCCAGGTAACCGCATGCCCATGCATGGGCTCGGCGTCGACAATCAGCGAGGTGCCGTGCTGATAAAAGGGGCCGGCTTGGTCAACGGTGAGATTGACGTCTTCGTCGCTGGTGAGTTGAACGAAGTGGCCTGTAGACGTCGCGCTTTGTGACCAGGCGAGGTTGTTGATGGTGATTTGACGCCCGGAGGTGCCAACAGCACGTAATTCAAGGGCGACATCGCCTGTGAACGCGACGGTGTCAATGACGAGGGTTTCAACCTGATTGGTTGTCGTTAAGGTATGGCTGCCTATCAACGCGCCATCGGCGTAAACCTCAATGGTGCGTTGTTCAGGGGAACCGCTGGTAAAAGCCATGCGAAGATCGAGTGACATGTAATTGAACCCACCGGGGATAATGCCATACACCGTGCCGGGCACACGCACAATCATCCCACCATCGTCAATGGCATACGTATCAAGATTTTTTCTGGTTTCGGTGACGGTCCATTCGACACCAGTGTCACCAGTGAACGTTTCAGTGACATAGGACGTGCCACTTCCACTAAACGAAGCAAACGTCTCGGTCATCGCATCGCCCATGGCTTCATCACCCGAATAAAAGGCCATGAGTTCGCCTTGGGTGTTTTTAACGATGAGGTAGGCACGAGCCGCCTCGGCAAAGAGCGTATCCTCAAAACTCATCAGCCATTCTTGAGACTGCGGCGTGTGTTTTTGACTGCGCTTAACCGTGACGTCTTCGTTGCCTAAGAGCAGGTTGTCGCCGGATGCAGACACAAGCATGCCATACTCGATGAGTTCAAAATGATCAGGCACATAAAACTGGCCTTTAAAGGTATGGTGATTACTGCGGATGGTTAACGCGTCGGATATGGTGATTAAGGGCATCGGCAGCAAAGGCTCATCATCATAAACCGCTCTGATGGTGGTATCACTAAACGGCGTAAAGGTATACTCGGATTCATAAGAGACAACGCGGTCGTCAACTTCCCAGTGGGTGAAGTGTTGGCCAATTGGGGCCTCATCAGCCACCACGGTCACAAACTCGTTATATGGATAGACGCCATCGCCGATGCCATTAATGACGCTGACATTAAACTCAGCATTCTCAGCGTCTTCGGTGAGGGTGTATTGGATTAAAAAGACGGTGTCTTGTTGGATGATGTTGAGCGATTGGTCCCACATCGGATCAGCCACCTGCATGCCGGGTTTAGACGGCAAGTCTCCAGTAAAGGCGGCGTCTTCACCATCGTGAACGTAAGCATAGTCAAGCAGCTTCCCATTCGTGTCCATAAACAACACCGCGTGCTTGTCATCCGGACTAAAGACCGCTTGAATGTCCATGTCGTTGACTAAGGTGAACGCATGGTCCATCGCATAATCAAGGCGCAGCGAACCGTTGACAACCCAAAAAGCGAACGTGTAGCCCGTGAGCGAAGTCAGTTCGGTATCGAGACGCATAACACCTCCATAATCGAGCGTGCTGAGATGAATAGGGTCTCCGTTATCGTCATCGAACAACGGTGTTATGGTCACATCGATCGTATCAAAAGGAACGTTCGCCTCCAAGGTGGAAGCGACGCCGAACAGCAGTAACAGCGATAGGCAAAGGGTCATCAGTTTTTTCATGTCATCACGGCTCCAAGGGTGTGAGGTGTGTAATGCGATAGACTACCATTATATAATGAGTTGATTGAGATTACCGGTAAGAAGCTTCATGCCACAGCGGTGAGTGTGTTATACAGAGTTTGCCGTGTCTTTATAAACCCAACTCGCGGAACATCGCTGAGGTTTCGTCTGCTTTTGCGCGTTTGAAGCAGAGGTGCTTAATCTTTTTGAACGAGCGTTTTGTCCGCCCAAACAACAATCTCATTAACCGTCCCGCCCAGGCAAATGGCAGCAGAAGTGGACTTCTGAGCCATCCGCGCGTGGCTTTCATGTCAGCGTAGGATGGGAACAACAGTGTCAACGCAAAGCGCAGCCGGCCTTGTTTTTTCAATCGCGCCGCGCCAACGCGGCCGATAAAGGGGTTGTAAGAAGCGCTTTTGCCGTGGACACCGCTTGCAAAAATATGCTTGATGATGCCGTCATAAAGCGTATCGGTCATGGTGTGGTCTTTGCGCAAATTATCAAACGCCGAAAGACTAAAACACCGCTCGCTCAGCTCCAGCATGTTCATGAACACGGTAAGCAGATGATGTGCTTTGAGGAACGAACGGAAAGCGGCTGAATCAATGGTGTTTTCATGGTGTTTAGCGTATAAGCCGATGTCTAACACCGTGCGCAGTCCCACGCCGGTGCCATAAAAATGCTTGATGGTGTGGTAGGTTAAATAGGCGAGTTCAAAATCAGGCGTGAAACGGTGTGTTTGCTTGTCTACAAGGACCGCGTGCGACCACACGTCATGAAACAGTCCGTCGTATTTTGGGTGGATAGAACTGTACAATTCAGGATGCAACTCCACCCGCATTTTCTCTGGAGATAATAAATTGGTGTGAGCCCGTGAATCACCGGTGATGGTAAAGCCGATGCGTTTAAGCTGTGTTAAGGCGGCGTGGTGATCCGTCTTGTTGACGAGCACATCGATGTCGCCCATCGAACGCATGTAGGGCTCAGGGTAGCGTGCCTTTAACACGGCACCTTTTAAAAAGATATGGGGGATGTTGGCTTTATCGAACACCGTTTTGATACGGTCGATGAGGTAAATCTGCTTCTCATGATGTGCTTGAAACAAAAGCGCGTCCTTCCGAAAACGCGCATAGACATCGGGGGGGATACTTGCATGGTCTAACACACCAAACACCATGCCTGATAGTTCGGCATCGCGTGCCGCGCTGTACACGCGGTGTATATCATCGATGGGCACCGTGTAGGAGGTGTTGTTGAGGGTGGCTTTCACCAGCTCGCATAGCCTGTGTTGAACGGCGTTCATCGTTTCACCCGCCGACGTTTTAAGCGATGATAAAATGGTCTGCACAAACGCCACAGGCGAACCTTAAGGCGATGATAATGCGCTGTGGCGTCGATGGTTTTGCCATGGTGGTTGTAATGCGATACCTTGGCGATGATGGCATCCAGCGACACGGTTTCTTTAGCGATGAGCGCGTCGCCTTGGAAGGTGTACGTGTCGTTTTGCTGGTTGATGAGACGGTGGAGAAAAACCTTGTCTCGGTAGGTAAACAGGCAGACATCGCCTCGTTTCAGTGGAAGCGGCGCGACCAAGGTGACACGCGTTTGGTTGTGCGTGTAAAAAGGGCGCATGCTGTTGCCTTTAACAAGCAAGGTAAACGCATGGCCGGCCGTGATGTGTTCATCAATGATTTGAGCCAGGTCACCCGAGGCGATGCGACGTGACTTAGCGTTGTTCAAGGACATCTTTCTGCTCGAGGGTTTTTAAGAAGGCATCGATGTCTTTTTTGGCTTCCGCCTCATCGACATCATACGCGTTGGTTAAGGTGGTGATCAGATCAGCCTGGGTGGCGCCTTTTTTCAAGGCTTCAAAGAGCATTTTGCCTGAGTCGTTTAAGGTGATGACACCGTTAAAACGCACGCTGGCTTCGCCCGTGGGGACGACGATGTGTTGGTTGGCGACAGTGCGAAGCACGTAGCCGGGTTTTATTTTGAGCATCCGTTGGCCTCCAAGAAGAGTTTTTTATAAACGCACGTGACGCTTGAGGCATCGTGACGAGCATAGAGTTTGCCCATGGGCACGTCGTCGATGAGTGCATCGATGATGCTGAGGACGTTACTCATGAGCGCTTCGTTACCGGGGCGCACGCAGTTTCTAAGCAATTCTTTTAATTTTGTTTCTTTGGGTAAGGTTTCAAAAGCGTTGTCTTTCGCTTTCTCTAAAAACACGATCGCTTTTACCGGCAACGCTAAATTTTTATTCACCAGATCTTTTCCCGACCATGGCGTACCCGCAGCGTAGAAGCGGCTGTTGCGTTGGTAGATAAGAGGCTTGTCATCGTTGAGAATGGTGACATCATCAAGCAGTTGGCGCCAGTAGTTGGCGTGCGTCGACTTGCCGGTGCCACTCGTGCCGGCGAAAAGCACCGCTTCGCCCTTGTGGCCCACCGCTGAGGCGTGAAGCGGAAACATACCATGGTATACGGCGATTTCCATGAACATCAACCCGCTGAGAACGTATTCGAGTTCGGAAAGCCGATTTTTGAGTTTGCGCGATAATAAGATGTCATTGGTTTGATAGTCGTCGGTGTGCTTCATCAAGATCTTCACTGACCCGTCGTCGTCGTACACGGCGCGAATTAAATAGCCGTCTTCGTGATGGATATGACGGTTTTTGTAGGTGTATAAGGGTTTAGAAACTGGCGGCTCGATGTGGTTAACCGTGGTGACGGTGATGGTGGTGTCAATCGGCGAATCGTCGTCGATCTGGTAAGGTTCAATGTTGTCTTCGAAGTAGCTGCGGTATTGGTAGGTAAACCCTATTTTTATCCCTGCGATGTCGTATTTCTTCACGATTTAACACGTCCTTTCAGGGTGGCGTGGGCTTTAAGGTAAGGCGCGCACGCTTCGGCGTTGCCTTCAAGCAGACGCCGGGCATAACATTGCATGCAAGCTTCCTTAAGATCGCACGATGCACAGCCGTGGTAGGCTTCAACATCCGAAAACATGGTTGACAGGGATTGGAACACAGGCAAAATGGCATCGTCTAAGACGCTACGGGCTGGCTTCGTTGCCATGGCACACGGCGTCATCAACCCTTCGTAGTTAATGAAATAAGCGCTTTTCAACGCGGCGCAGGTGGTTGTTTTGGTGTCAGCGGATAGGCTTTGTTGGGCATCAAAACCGAAAGCATGACGAATACGGTTGGAAAAATCGATGAGTTCTTCCGGCGTCAGACGCATCGTGGCGTGGTCGAAGTTACCTTGACGGGTGGGGCCGAGGTAGGAAGCAAAAAAGAGCGGAACCTCGCAGGCTTTGGCATACTCGATAACGTAATTGAGCTCATCGTAGATAGGTTTAAGCGGCAAAGTTCGCAACGTGAACGGTATTTCCTCGACGCTTAACAAACCCACGGAGTTCAGCAAGCGTGAAAAGGCACCTTTTTTACCGGTCACGAGTTCATAGGTTTTGTCCGATGCGCCATACACCGTCAACGTGACGCTTTCAGGCGGGCGTTTTTTAAACACGTCAATGATATGTTCAGGCACGTGGGTGCCGTTTGTAAATACGGTGATGCGCACACCCATGTCGTATAAGCGATTGTAAAGGATGGCGAAATCATCACGCATAAAGACTTCTCCACCGGTCAAGACAGCATACATCAACCCGGCGTCAACGGCGCTGTCAAAAATGTCAATCCATGTTTCGGTGGTTAAGTCGTGGGCCTGTTGGTCGACAACATAACACATTGCGCACGCCAAATTGCAGCGTGCGGTCAACTCGAATTCGCCAAGCACAGGGGTTCTTTCCTTGGCGGCGAGGCGAATTATTTTTGATCGTAGCTCGTGGTATTTCACCGTTGTCACCTACTTTGTTTACCCATTATAGCATTTTTTACCCGCGCGCGCCACGGGTCTTAATAGAAAACGTTTCGAAGCGCGCGTGGGTGTGATAAAATAAAAGACGAGGCGGTGATTTCCATGGCACAACCCACAACCGGGCGTTGGCTCATGACACGCAACGCTCACCTAAAAGCACCGATTGTATTGTTGGTTATCCTCGGGGCGCTCATGAGCGTGACGGCGGTGCTTTTTGCCTACGCCACCAAACTTGTCATCGACGCCGCCCAAGATGGTGAAAGCACCTTGTTTATCCGCTTTGCGATTGCCGTCATCGGCGTGCTTGCGTTTCAGATGGTGGTGCGCGCCTTAAATCATTATCTGTTAGGGTACTACCGAGCCAAAACCGATAAACACCTTAAAGCGAGCATGTTCCACGAGGTGCTTGGTCAGACGCACACTGCGCTTGAAAACGCCCACACCGGCAAACTGATGAACCACCTTCAAAGCGACGTGCGCACTGTGGCCGAGGGGATGGTGGAATTGCTGCCGAGGTTTGTGTTTTTATTTTTACGCTTTGGGTTGGCTTTTGCGCTCCTCTTTATCCTTGACACGACGTTTGCGCTGATTATGTTGGCCTTTGGCCTGACGCTTCTCATGGGGAGCGTGCTCGTGCGTAACGCGATTAAGCAAAGACACCACGCCATGCAAGACGCTGAAGCCTCGCTTCGTGGCACGCTACAAGAAAGTTTGGATCACACGACGGTGATTAAAGCATATGAAGCGGAAACCCACACCGAAGCCGTTGTCGAAACCCAACAACAAAACTTTTTTCATGCCCGCATGGCCAAACACCGTGTGAGCGTGTTTGCGGGGACGGCGTTGTCTGGTTTTTTCTCGGCGGCATACGCCTTTGCAATCATCTACGGGGCGTACCGCATTGGCGTTGGCGCCTTGACCTTTGGGAGTTTGGTCGCAATCATTCAGTTGGTTGAGTTCATGCAATCACCGTTTGCCGGTTTGTCCGTTTTGGTGCCAAAGGTGTACGCCATGACCGCGAGCGCCGAACGTTTGATGAAGCTCGAAGCGGCACCCAAAGATGTGGTGGCTCAACGTGCAGAAGGCACGTTTGACGCACTGGTAGGCCAGGGCATAACCTTCACCTACGGTGAGGGAAACGTCCTTAACAACCTCGATTTTACCGCCAGACGCGGTGACATGGTGCACATCAAAGGCGCTTCAGGCATTGGGAAGACGACCTTGTTTAAGGTGTTGCTTGGGTTGGTGGAGCCGACCGAGGGCAGGGTAGACATTATCATCGACGGGGATTCGCATCGCGTGGGCCCGGCCACACGGCGTTGCTTCAGCTATGTTCCCCAAGGGTTGATGGTACAAAGTGGCACAATCAAAGACGCCATCCGCTACAACACCGACGCCGATGAAGACCTCATCATCACCGCGGCCAAGGCCGCGGCGATTCACGACGATATTCTTGCGCTTGAACACGGCTATGATACCGAACTCAAAGAACGCGGGAAAGGCTTTAGCGAAGGACAGATTCAACGCCTCGCCATCGCCAGGAGTTTATGTCGTGAGGCATCGGTTTTGTTGTTTGATGAGGCAACGAGCGCGCTCGATGCCGAGACCGAAGCGAAGGTGCTAGCCAATGTGGCGGCGCTTGAAGGCAAGACGGTGTTTGTGATTTCACACCGCGACCTTGACCCATCCCTCATCAACGAGACCATCACGTTGTGATGCAGCTCACGCTATTTTGAACACCACACAGGCCCGTGCCCTTGCAAAGGCGCGGGCGGTATGTTACAACAGATATGACAAAAGACAAATTAAGAAGGTGACGACATGTGGGACCATATTATTGAAATTGTGTTGATTTCCAACGAGGTCATCGTGCGCTTCATCGTATCGATGTTGCTGGCAATAGTCCTCGGGCTTGTGATTGCGGTGATTTACCGTTACACGCATCGCGGCTTGAACTACGAGAGTTCATTCCTTTCAACCCTAGCCATCTTAGCGCCGATTGTGACGCTCGTGATGTTTTTTATCCAAGGCGATTTGGTGTTGAGTTTGGGATTGGTTGGCTCGCTCTCAATCATTCGTTTTCGTACCCCCATCAAAGACACACGCGACATGGTGTATTTGTTTTGGGTCATTGCGATTGGCCTCGGTACAGGCACACAAAACTGGACGATGGCGGTGTTTGCAACCATCATCCTAGGGTTGCTGGTGACCGTGTTTTACCTCATCAAGTACGGCCGCCAACTCCACGCTGAATATATTTTAGTTGTGTCAGGTGAAAAAGGCTTTGATGAAAGCGAACTCAAAGACCGGGCGGACAAAGTCAACATTCAAATCCGCTCCAAAGAAACCGAAGGCGAGCGTTTTGAAAACATCTACGAACTGCGCTTTGATAAAGCATACCTCGACGAAGTCAATGCGATGATTGAGCGCGTCCGCGCGCAAGCAAGCGTCGACAAAGTCTCGCTCCTCTCACCGCAGCTGGCGCTGCCGATGTAGCATGAGATACTCTTCACGATTTGAATACAAATACATTTTGAGCCCGAGTAATTACTACGCGGTTAAGCATGCCATGCGACCGTTTCTTCGTCGTGACGATTACACGGCCAAAGAAAAGATGGGCACGTATTTGGTTCGAAGCGTGTATTACGATACCCACGATCTGCGCGCATTTCACGAACGCAACGATGGCCAATACGGCCGCATCAAGTTGCGCGTGCGCGCATATGCCACGACGCCGGACGACGCCGAGGTGGTAAGCATCGAGTTGAAAACCAAGCGTGGAAGCGCCATGATCAAGTATAGCTCGCTCATCCCGCTGGAGGATTACAACGTTTTCCTTAAAACAGGGCGGTTTCCGACCGAAAACGACGCCGTCGTCGATGAGTTTGAGCGGCTTCGCCGCGTGCGCGATTTGGCGCCGCAAATCATCGTTCAATACCGCCGTGAAGGGTACCGTGGGCGGCTTGAAAAAGACATTCGCGTCACGTTCGATCACGGCGTCTCAAGCGCCAGAGCAACAACGCTTTTTTCCAATGACTTTTTGTTTAAGTACCACCGCCCGAAAAACATCATCCTCGAAATTAAGTGCACGATGAAGCAACCCAACTGGTTGCGTCGAATCGTGAAATTATATGATTTAAAACCCGTCACCAACTCCAAATACGTCCAAGGCATTGAAGTGGTCAGACCGAACATGGTCACCCCACGCGTCGAAGTGCCGCGCAAACGCGCCCGCCTGCGAGGTGATTCGACATGATTCGTCGTGCCGTGGTGCTGAGTTTGACCTTGGTGTTGACAGGGATTATCGCCGTGGTCGGTTACGTGGCCCTTCGCGGGTCGTGGGAGACCGTGACGTTTGACGACCCCGGCCTCGAACAAGCCGTCCGTGACACGATCAACGTGTCGGAGGGCGACTTGTTGGCGTCGCAAGTCGCGCGCATTAGTACCCTTGAAGGCGCGTATTACGACATCGTGAGTTTAGAAGGCATTGATGCCTTGCGTAACGTTCGGGTGTTGAACTTAGAAGGCAATCGCATCAACGATCTCGCGCCGCTGGTGTCGCTTGAAAAACTTGAGGTATTAATCCTTAGGGATAACGCCATCATCAACCTTGAGGACGCTAACGTGGAGGCGTTGTTTGACTTGCCGCTTTTGAGAGAACTAAACTTGCGTCATAACGTCCAAACCCCCGATCCTACCAACCCGTCTGTGCGCATTCGTTTGACAGACATCAGTTTGTTGGCGGAGATGACAAACCTTGAGACCCTCATTGTACGCGACAACCTCATCACCGACCTCGCGCCGCTGGGGTCGCTCAGCAAATTGCGCCAGTTAGATATTAGCCTAAACCCGATTCAAGACCGCACGCTTTCAGATTTAGCTCCCCTCACGCAACTTAAGCACTTAAACATTCGTCAAACGGGCATCAACGACATCGCGGTGGTCGCCGGGTTCACCCAACTCGAATACTTAAACATCCATTCCAACATCGACCTGATTGACCTTGCGCCCATCGCCTCGCTCGTCGAACTTCGCACCTTAATCATGCGTAACGTGCCGATGCGCGATAACCTGCAACACTTCACTCACCTCGTCAATTTATCGCGTTTAAACATCCGTAATACCGGCACGACCGACTTCACCGTGCTCGCCAATCTGATGAGCCAAGGAGCCCTGCAGGACAACCCGGCACAAAATATCTTCGCCTCAGTGGACCTTCGCGACAACCCCGTCACCTTTGACGATGGGGCGCAAGGCTACGAAGTGCTTCGTCCCTATTGGCACAACATCAGCGAACGTCAACCCCGCTACTTGCCAGGCAGCGTTCTCATCAATGAGTTCATGGCTTCTAACGGGTCAACCATCGCCGATGGCGATGGCGATTATGAAGATTGGATTGAGCTTTATAACCCCAACGCGTTTCCCATTGATTTGTCAGGCTATTACCTCACCGATGACGCTGAGGACTTAACGCAATGGACGTTTCCTGCGGGCAGCCACATCGGTGCGGGCGAGCATAAACTGATTTTTGCCTCAGGCAAAAACACAACCGACTCTTTGGGTTATTTGCACACGAATTTTTCCATCGCTCGCGAGGGCGAACCGCTCATGCTTGTTTACACCGACGGCGAGACGGTGGTCGACGCCGTCGACGCAACCTTTGTGCCGCGTGACATGTCGTATGGTCGCTATCCGGATGGCACCGCCAACTGGGAATACTTTGATGCGAACCACACAAGCCCGGGCGAGGCCAATCATAACCCGGGACGGCTACCCCATGAGTTTACCCCGGAATTTTCACACGCGGGTGGCTTTTACACCGAGAGCTTTTTCTTGATGCTTGAAGCGGAGGCCAACGCGACCATATATTACACGCTTGACGGGTCAACCCCGACGACCGATTCTGACGTATATGACGGCGCCATCACCATCACCCACCAGATGATTGATCCACCCACCGAAGGCGACATTATCATCATCCAACGCGGTGTTGAGCCGGCCGACCCGAGGCCGCCTTTATCCCGCATCAAAACCACCTCCTACCTGACGCGATGGAATCTACCGGCTGAGCCTTACTTCAAGGCCACCACGGTGCGGGCAATGGCCGTTGATGACGCGGGGAATCAAAGCCGCGTCGTGACCCACACGTATTTTGTGGATGATGACATGCCTACCCGCTATACCTTCCCAATCCTTTCCATCGTCACCGACATGGAACACTTGTTTGATTACGAGACGGGCATTTACGTGCCCGGGGCGAATTACGACGATTCCATTGACGAAGCCGACGACAACCGCACCGGCAACTACTTTGAGCGAGGACCCGAGTGGGAACGCCCCGTTCACTTGGAATACTACAGTCATCAAGGCGATTTGTTGTTTTCCCAAAACGCCGGCATGCGTGTCCACGGCGGGTTGAGCCGTAAATACGCTTTCAAATCGTACCGTTTTTACGCACGCTATGATTACGATGATGTCAACGCCTTTAACGTCCCTTTCTTCGACGATAAAGACATGAACAGTTTCCGGCGCATCTTACTGCGAAACGGTGGACAGGCTTATAACCGAACCTTCTTTGGCGAAGCGGCGATGCACGACATCTTCCGGCCGCTTCCGTTGGATGGGCAACACAACCAACCGGTCATTGTCTTCATTAACGGCGAATACTTTGGCATACGCAACATTCGCGATCGCGTCGACCGCTTTTACTTCGAAGCGCATCACGGCGTCAACCCCGATAACGTCACCATCCTCGATGGCAACGGGCGCTTAGACGATGGGTCCTCTGCAGGCATCGCTCACTACCGATATTCACGGGATTATGTCCTCGACAACAACATGGCCATTAACGCACATTACGACTATGCGAGCACGCTCATCGACATGGAAAACCTGGCGACGTATTACGCCATGCAACTTTACGTCATCAACACCGATTGGCCGCAAAACAACGTGCGCTACTGGCGCTTAAACACCGACCGTTTTTACCCTGATGCGCCGTATGGTCACGATGGACGCTGGCGGTGGTTGGTCAACGATCTCGACGCCTCCTTTGGGGTTTCTTTTGGGGGTGTAGACCCATCAATGGAGAGTTTTGAGCGGATGACAGGGGATGATTTTCGCACCGGGGAGTTGTTCGTTAGCCTGTTGGCGAACGAATCATTCCGAACCTATTTCATCAACGTGTTCGCCGACATGACCAACACCGTTTTCAACCCTGAACGTGTGCATGACATTTTGGATGGTTATGTGTCGCTCTATGAGGTCGAAATGCCTGAACACATCGCCCGTTACGGTTATCCATCGAGCATGAGTTTGTGGCGCTCGCGTGTCAACCGGATGTATGATTTCGCATCAGGCCGCCCCGATTACGCCCGTGCGCAACTCATCGATTACTTTAACTTAGATGGCGCTTTCACCCTTACCCTCAAGACCGATCTCGAGCGAGGCTCACTGAAGGTGAACACCGTTTGGTTTAATTCGGACAGCGAGTATTTACCGGCAGCCGACACGTGGGAAGGCATGTATTATAATCACGTCCCCGTGACGCTGGTTGCGCAGCCCAAAGAAGGCTACGTTTTCAGTCATTGGGAAGATGGCAGCGGCACGGTGCTTAGTGAGGATAGCACGTTCGTTCTCAACACCGAACACGACACCGAGGTGGTTGCGGTCTTTGTGACGCCTTAATAGGGATAATTTTGCCATCATCACCGCGTCCACCACATAAAAAAACTCCCCATCACCGCGTTAGGTGATGGGGAGTGTGTTTTTTGTGCGCTTATTCGTCGGTGTAGTTGTTGTAATAATAGCCGGAGATATATTTTTGATCTTTCCGGTGGACTTTGGTCAGCACGCTACCAATGACGTTGGCACCGTTATCTTTAAGCGTTTTTAAGACGGCCTTAGCGACATCCTCGTTGGTTTTACGCGAGGTAACAATCAAAATCGTCCCATCGGTCAACTTGGAGATGACGCTGGCATCGGTGACGGCTGTCATCGGCGGGCAGTCGATGATGATTTTATCGTACTCACCTTTCAGTTCGGTGATAACGTTTTGAAGTTGTTTGCTGGTGAGAAATTCCACAGGGAAGGGCATTTTATCGCCTGCAGGCAACACATGCAAGTTCTCGCTGATTTGTTGAATGACGGAGCTTTTGTCTTTTCCATGAATCGCGACGCTGGTGAGCCCTTGAGTGTTCGATAAGTTAAATGCACGGTGTATTTTGGGCTTGCGTAAATCCATGTCGATAATCAGCGTTTTTTGATTGGCTTGGCTATAGACCACGGCAAGGTTGAGCACGGTTACGGTTTTTCCTTCGCCGGGGAACGAACTTGTCAGGTTGATGATCTTAAGTTCCTTGTTGAAACTCGAGTAATCAATGTTGGTGTGGAGCTTACGGTACTGTTCGGCGATGGCACTGTCGGGTGCGTTCATGGAGATGATGTGGTATGGTTTGTTGTGGTTGTTATTTTTAATGAATCTGTTCATCATTCCTCCGACACCCCCTCGTCCATGTTGTAATCGGGGATAATGCCGAGCACACGAAGCTGTAGTTTTTTCTCGATGTCGGTGGTTGATTTGATGGTCTTGTCGAAAAACTCAATCAAGAAAACACCGAGCACACCGACCATGCCGCCAAGCAACACCCCGACGACGCTATAAAGCATGCGGTTTGGTCCGCTTGGATACTCGGGTACTTTGGCCATCCCCCAGGAATCGATGCTTTGAAGGTTTTGCATTTCGTTTTCGACCAGGTAATCAATAGAATTAAACAACTCGTTTGCCACCAGCGCCGCTTCGACCGGGTCGCTTGATGTGACGACGATGTCAATGGCAATGGATTGTGAACCTGATTCACGGACGCTGATCATGGTGCGAAGCGCGCGTGGCGTGTAGGTGCGCGTGGTATCAGGGTGGGCGTTTAAGGTCTCGACCAAATTATCGATGACGACTTCGCTGGTTGAAAAGCGTACGTAGGTATTCACGAGTCTGACGGCATCGGTGATGGTCGAACCATCGCCGGCCTCAATTTGAATCGCATA
The DNA here is from genome assembly GCA_007132465.1 of Candidatus Izemoplasma sp. Taxonomy (GTDB): domain Bacteria; phylum Bacillota_I; class Bacilli_A; order Izemoplasmatales; family Izemoplasmataceae; genus SLQR01. The sequence continues at coordinate 13,169 of SLOP01000009.1, read as the reverse complement.
GGTTGTCCGCGCTTCATAGTAATCGTCTCGTGTGGCCGCAAACCCTGTCGCTAGTCCACCAATGACAATCACGGCGATCAGTATTAAGTACCAACGATTGATTAAAATGCGCATCAACTGGCTTAAATCGAGTTCTTGTTCGTAGCGTTCTTCTTGGTCCATGCTCACACTCCATTCTAGTCAGTAAAAGTCAGTTAAGCATTTCAGGTCCATTATATCACAAGAAAGCCCTATTATGTCCAAACTGTTTCCCATAAAAAGCATACACGAAACAGAGCGGCTTGTGTAGTGATAGGAAGTTTTTTCTTTTCTGGGTTGCTATGGTATAATTAATAGCGATACACATCATTCAACAGGGAGCAAGGGAAGGGGCGAACAACAAACCCCCACGCATGGCCGGGCGAGCGGACCTGCGTTTTCTTGTATACGGACAAAAGGGGAGTGTGCACATGAATCGATCAGCAAAGATGAAAAAACGGCTTCGCGCAGTGCAGTTCATGACGCTTGATGCCTTTTCGATTGCCTTGACGTATGGGGCGACCGTGTTTATTTTCCATGCGCTTGACATCACCATCGATTATCGCAACATTTTGATGATTTTACCCGTTATCGTGGTGTTAAAAATTGTCTTCTTCGTGGCATTTGGCTTGTATCGAATGTTGCTTGACCATTTTGGCTTTGAAGATGCGTTTAAAATCTTTTCTGTGGTGCTTATTTCCAATGTGTTCTTATCGTTTTTCTTCGGGTTCTCGGGCATTGATTTTGTCAGTTGGCAAGCCTTCGTGTTCATTGCCCCACTGGAAATGGTGCTTCTAACGCTTCCTCGCGTGGCCAAACGCGCCGTCAACTTCCTTCGCACCAACATGGACTGGCGGCAAGCGCTTGGGGTCCGAACACTGATTATCGGCGCCGGCGATGGCGGCGAGATGGTGCTCAAGGAAATTTACCGAAACAAAGCGATGCCCAACATCCCCGTTGCGTTTGTCGATGATGATGGTGATAAAATTGGTAGCCGACTGTCGGGTATTCGGATTCTCGGACCGATTAAACAGGTTCCCGAGTTTATCGAGGAGTATCGCATCGAAGAGGTCATCATTGCGATAAAAAACATTAACTTTAAAAAACTTCAAGACATGCTCAGAATGTTTACCGAACAGCATGTCCGCATTAAACGCTTACCGTTGATGGAAGAGGTCAAAGGCAACGGCGCGACGAAAATTATCGACGTGCACGTCGAAGATCTCATGAACCGTGATATTGTGGAACTCGACAACAAGGAAATGAAAAACATGGTCAAAGGCAAAACCGTGTTGGTGACCGGCGGTGGCGGTTCGATTGGATCCGAACTGTCCCGACAGATTGTTGAATTACGGCCTGCCAAACTCGTCATCTTCGATAGTTATGAAAACAACGCCTACGACGTTCAACAAGAGATTGAGCGGCGATGTCGGAAACAAAAACGGACCGGTTGCCTTGATGTGATTATCGGCAGCGTCTATAACGACCAACGCCTCGAGTCTGTCTATAAACAATACCAGTTCAATCTCGTCTTCCACGCGGCCGCGCACAAACACGTGCCACTCATGGAAACATCTCCGCATGAAGCGATACGCACCAACGTGATTGGCACGTACTACGCTGCCAAACTCGCTGATAAGTATAAAGCCGACCATTTCGTCCTTGTTTCAAGCGACAAGGCCGTCCGTCCAACCAACGTCATGGGTGCCACCAAACGGTACGCTGAACTGATTGTGCAACATTTCGCCAACCAAAGCGAACAGACCACCTATTCGGCTGTCCGCTTCGGCAATGTGCTGGGTTCAAACGGGAGCGTTATCCCGCTCTTTAAAAAGCAAATTGAAGAAGGCGGTCCCGTCACTGTCACGCATCCAGAAATCACGCGCTTCTTTATGACGATTCGAGAATCGGTGGCCCTGATTCTCCAAAGCGCCGTCTATGCCAAGGGCGGCGAGATTTTCGTGCTCGACATGGGCGAGCCCGTCAAGATTAAGGACCTTGCTGAAAAGATGATTCGACTCGCCGGCTATAAACCTTACAAAGACATCGACGTTGAATATACCGGATTACGACCGGGTGAAAAACTGTTTGAAGAACTGCTCATTGATGTTGACAACAACATCAAAACACCGAACCGCAAAATTTTCATCGAACACGCCGCCGGTAACGGTGAAAGCCGTTTCGATGAAGCAACTTTCACCGATATCATGGAACGCTTTGAGTCACTCGGCGTGCTGGATGTGAAAGCGCAGCTAAAGCGTATCATCAAATCCTATCACACGCATCATGGGCATTGATAAGCGGAGATGATTCTCCGCTTTTTGATTAAGATGAAGGCGGTTGTTCAAGAGGAAACCCTTGAAATGAACCCGATTTTACGGCGCGGTTAGTAGGCATGCTGGAGGAAAAACAATGGTTTCGTTATGCTGTGCTACGGTGTTGCGCGTGGGATTAAGGCCTGTGAAAGAAGCCGGCCAGGGTCGAACTGATCAACGGGCGTGACGAAAGCGTCAGTGAACGCCTTTAGGAAGGTGAGGTATGATGAGACGGATTGCGAGAAAAGCATTACGAGAAAAACAACGCTTGCTTGAACACCCTGCGGTGCAGGCTTTTTTAGTGTCCTTTGTGCTCGCTGAAGATGTGTATGTGTCCTTGAGAAAGAAGCACTTACAAGCGATCGGCCGTGAAGTGCCGGCACGGGTTCCCTTGCATGTAATCGCCATTGAGAACACGCTTGCGTATTATAATCTATCGTTTGATGATGTGCGCACGGTGTTTGGCACGCATGATGCGTCAACGTACCGCATGATGCGTAACCGCATCATGCACGGCGCAAGCGTTTCCGTAATGCAGCGCGTTATTGAGACGTGGGATGAAGTGAGCACAGTGTATGAGGCGTTTTTTGACGCCGTGTTTTCACGGTTTGAGACGCGTGTGTAAGAATGTGTTACAATAGACCTAACTTAACCATAAGGGACGTGGGTGTGTGAAACAGATAGACAAGGTCAAGCGCTTAGTTGTCTTTGACGTTGAAACCACCGGCTTGAATCCGAAAGTCGATGAAATTATTGATTTCGGTGCCGTGGTGTGTGAACGCAAAGGGGAAGTGTGGCATGTGGTCGAGAATGTGAACACGCTGGTTCAAACGACACGACCCATCAGCCCAGAAATCGTGGAAATCACCGGCATCACCACGGCGATGAGCGTCACGGGCATTGCCCAGCATGAGCTGGCGCGCACGGTGGAGCGTTTGCTCGCACCAGGCACGCTGGTGGTCGCGTATAACTTGCAGTTTGACATCGCCTTTGTGGATGCGTTGATGCATCGGTTTGGTGCAGGGTTTAAGTTTGCCTGTGATGTGTTGGACATGATGACAGTCTATAAAGACACTCACCCGTACCCGCATCGATTGGAAAATGCGCTCGAACGTTTCGGCATCGATAATGTGAGCGCGCATCGCGCGCATGCCGATGCGGTGGCGACGTGGGACTTGCTGGTGCAGATGCAAGAGAGCCATGACATTGATGCGTACATCAATGTCATTGGTTACCATAGCCGTTATGGGCTTAAGGGGCCGCGATATGATCACGTCGTGTATGTGCCTCAGACCTTTACGCAAGGTAGCGTGAAAGCGGTGCTATCAAAGCGTCGTTAATCTATCGTACACGGTGGTGATAGCATGAAAGTCGTGTTCTATAGTTTATTCGGACTCTTCACTGCGTTGCTGATGCTGGCGACGCTTTTTGACGGTGCGATATCCGAGATGCTTTATGTTGGGCAGACGCCTTACACGGTGTTTATTCATCGGTTTGGGCATATGCCTAATTATTGGATGTTGTTTTTGGCGGTGGGGGTACTCTTTAAACACGCCATCTTGCACCGCCACGCGTTTAAACGGCTGACGCTGCTGATGATGGTGCTTTTTTCTCTGGCGGCCGTCACGCTTTTTATCGGCACGGTGTGGCGGTATTTTGATCGTCCCGGCTTCACGGTACCGTTGGTTACGTTGGTGATGCTGGTGAGTGCGGCGGGGTTGGCGGTGCTCTTTCCTGAACGTAACCGTCGTTACCGAGAATACGCGTTGATTTACGTGGTCACGTTTTTTATTGCTTACCTGATTGTGGCGACGCTGAAGTTTGTGTGGATGCGTGAACGCTTCATGCATGGGGTGGACCCTATGGATGTTGGCTATTGGTTTGTGCCTGAAGGGTTTTTTGTTGGCGGCGGCCAATTTACCTCGTTTCCAAGTGGCCACATGACGAGTGCGACGATGACGATGGTGTTTGTGGTCGCCGCTCGCGAGCTTAAAGCGGGCATTGTGGTGCGTGTGGTCATCGCGGCGACTTTCGGAGCTTGGCTTGGTTTGGTGGCGCTCGGGCGATTGATGGGTGGGTACCATTATTTAAGCGATTTAGTGGTTGCGGCGATTGTGGTGGTTGTGACGATGACCTTGGTTAGACGGTGGCTTGAGCCAATTATTCGATGGCTTGAAACGATGACACGTAAGTTGATGGACGAACTGAAACGTGATGAGTAGGTCTTCAGGCAGCCCTTTGTTTCTTGCGAATTTCACTTTTCCCCTATAAAAGCGTGCTTTAGTCGTGTATAATAGGGTTGCAAGGCTTTGACACGGGAGGTATTAATCATGGTTTGGATTATGTATGTTGTGCAAGCACTTTTCGGAGCTTTTGTCGGTTACGTCGTCGGCAACGATATTGAGCGTGAGGCCGAGTTTGTCGGCATCATGTTCTTAATTGCCTCCCTCATCAGCATTGCTTCAATCATTTTTGGGCCGTTTCACCATGTCATGTTGACGTTTATGATGTGGATGGTTGTCAGTTGGGCGACCAGCGAAATCACCCGTCATTTTATCGTGTAACCGCCGCCCGGGAGCGGGCGGTTTTTTTCAATTGAAGGAGGATGACGATGCGCGTACGTAAAGCAGTGATACCCGCCGCAGGCTTAGGCACTCGGTTTTTACCGGCGACCAAAGCGATGCCTAAGGAAATGCTACCAATTGTCGATACGCCGACGCTGCAATACATTGTCGAAGAAGCGGTTGCCTCGGGCATTGAAGACATTGTGATTGTGACGGCGAAAAACAAAGCGGCGATTGAAGATCATTTCGACCGGGCGGTCGAACTTGAGACGCTCTTAGCATCAAAAGGCAAGCTTGAAGACCTTGCGATGGTTCGAAAGATAACAAACATGGTCCGCATTCACGCTGTGCGCCAACACGAACCCAAGGGTCTTGGCCACGCAATCTTATGTGCTAAACACTTTATCGGCGACGAGCCGTTTGCGGTGTTGTTGGGGGACGATGTGGTTTATCATGATACAACCCCATGCTTAAAGCAGTTAATCGATGTTTATGAATCATCGAAAGCGAGCGTGCTCGGGGTGCAAGCCGTGGCTGAAGATGACGTATCGAAGTACGGTATTGTCAAAGGCATGAGGCTTGATGAACGCACGTATAAAGTGGAAGACCTTGTGGAAAAACCAGCGAAAGAAAGCGCACCGAGCACCATCGCCATTTTAGGACGCTACGTGATTACCCCGGCGATATTCCCGCTTTTAGAGACGACCAAACCCGGTTCAGGCAATGAAATCCAGCTCACCGACGCCTTAAAAGAACTCGCCAAGCACGAAGAAATGTTGGCGTATGTTTTTGAAGGCCGACGTTATGATGTGGGAGACAAACTGGGGTTCCTTGAGGCGACCGTAGAGTATGCGTTGCGTCGCGATGATTTGAAAGACGTGTTTAAAGCCTACTTAAAAGATATCATCAAATAGCTTCCTAAAAGCCCTTGACGGGGCTTTTTGTGTGTCAAGAGGAGTGAATGAAATGGATAAAGATAATCGCATCATCGAATCCTTACAGCACATGGTACGCTTTAAGACCGTGTCGCATGAGGACACAACGAAGGAAGACGCCAAGGCCTTTCAAGGGTTTCGCGCTTATTTAGAAGCGCGCTATCCCCTGGTTAATGAACGCGCACCGATGCAGCGCATCGGCGACAAAGGCGTCGTGTTTGAAATTAAAGGCAAAACCGATGATAACCCGGTTGTTCTCATGAGCCACTATGATGTGGTGCCTGAAAATGGGGTGTGGGAGCACCCTCCCTTTGAGGGGAAACTTGTCGATGGCCGGCTGGTGGGTCGAGGCACGCTTGACACCAAGGGGACCTTGGCGTGTGTGATGGAGGCACTTGAGCATCTGCTTCAAGAAGGATACGCCTTTAAACGCACGGTGTTTGCGGCGTTTTCCGGTGATGAAGAAACGCGTGGTCCAAGCGCGCCGGCGATTGTTGAGCACTTGAAAAAGCGTGGCGTAAAGCCAGGTTTGGTGTTGGATGAAGGCGGCGCCGTGATGGATGATTTAGTGCCTAAGCAACGCCTTCCAGTGGCTGTTGTCGGGATTGCAGAGAAGGGATACGCCAACCTGACAATCCGTTCAACGCTCGGTGCCGGCCACGCGTCGATGCCGCCAAAACATACGGCGGTCGTGGAGGTGGCAAAAGCGATCAACGCCTTGGATAAGGGCATGCTGTTTAAGCCGAAACTAACCGGCGCCACGTCGATGATGTTTCAGGCGCTATCGACAGTCACCGAGGCAAAACGCGTGAAGCGTGCGTTTGCCAGACCGGCGCTTTACTTCCCCTTCATTCGCCATCATGCGATACAAGAAGGTGGACGATTGTTGTCGTTTTTGCACACGACGATGGCCTTTACGCAGCTCGCGGGAAGTGACGCGTTAAACGTCTTACCTGCTGAAGCCACGGCCGGGGTGAATGTGCGTATTTTGCCCGGTGAGACCGTTGAAGAGGTGGTGGCGAAAGTCAAAGCACGGGTCAGCCGCTTTCATGTTGAGGTGACCTCCAATAAAGGCGCCGATCCCACACCGACGAGCCGCGTTGACGCCACGTTTGATGCCGTGTCCGATGTGATTAACGATGTGTTTGGTGAGGTTAAGGTGGTGCCTTACCTGATGATGGCCGGCACCGATGCTCGCTATCACCACGACATCAGTGAGCATGTCTACCGTTTTAGTCCGTATCGGTTTACTGAGCGTGATTGGGCGAGCATTCACGCCGCCAACGAGGCGATACGTCTCGATGAACTCATGCGGGCGTTCAGGTTTTATAAGGCCTTGATTCGACGGGTTGCCTAATGCATTGCGAGGGACTTTATGGTACACTGGTAATGGATGAATGAGGTGAGACGATGAAGCAAGACGACTTTAAGCCAATAGCTGTGCAAGACGACCCTTTTACGCCGACACCCGGCAAAGACAGCAAGCAAACCTTTGAAAAAGAAAAAACCATCGCGAAAACAAAAATGACCTGGCGTTTTGGTTTTCACATCATCGGCAAATGGTACATGCTTTTGATGGCATCTTTGGTTGTTGGAGTGGGGTTTTTGTTTGTCCAAGACGCCGCGTTTCAATCGCTCTTTGTGCTTTTGCTGATTGCGTATGTGGTCATCGTCGGATTGACGCTTGCGAGCACGCCGACGCGCGAGGTCATTTTGACCGATCGACGGCTCTTGTTTAAGGCGACGAAAGCCGAGGGTAAGGCTTATGACATCGCCTTTGATCGCATCCTAAACATCATTCCCCGTACGCCCACGCTAGGGCATGTGTTTCATTACGGTTTTGTCGACATTTTGCTGGACGACGAAGTCAACATCGACACCATTCGCGGAGTAGAAGATCACGACGCGTTTTGTGAAAAAGCACGCCAAGCGTTGATTGATCACGCCAACGCCAAACGCGATCATGAAAAAATCGTTCAACGAGAGAAAGCCCGCCATGCGATGGCGAAAAAATAAGCATCCGTTAAAGGAGAGATGACCTTGGATTGGTTTGAGAATGTGAAGAAGACCGCCGAAAAGGCGATTGATCGGTTCATGGAAACGGTGGAGAAAAACCCAGAACCCCAAACCTTAGAAGACGCCATGGATACCTTTGAAACCGCAATCACCGAGTTGGAAGATGAACTGAAAACGCTCGATGAACGCAAGCGTGAAATCAAAGATCAAATTGACGACATGAAACACAAACGCAAAGCGGCCATCAAACGGCTGAAAACGATGAAGCGATAGCTATGAGCTATCGCTTCATTTTTTTTGGTGTTCATCGACGCGATGGTCATCGGATGAGTTGGGCGCGAAACATTCGTTTATTTACAGCGACCATCTTATCGCGTATAATTAAGCTATGACAACGAAGCCGCGACCGTTCTCTTGAAGGATTGCGGCTTCGCCCATTACGAAGGAGGATACGATGAACAAAACAAAAAAGAAACTCACCAACGCTGTTGGCGCGCCCGTGTATGACAACGAAAACGCCATGACCGCCGGGCCTCGAGGGCCGATGGTACTGCAGGATGTGTGGTATTTAGAGAAGCTCGCGCATTTTGACCGCGAAGTGATTCCAGAACGTCGCATGCACGCCAAAGGCTCTGGCGCGTTTGGCACGTTCGTGGTCACCCATGACATCACGAAATACACCAAAGCGTTGGTGTTTTCCGAGGTCGGCAAACAGACCGACATGTTCGTGCGCTTTTCCACCGTCGCCGGCGAACGCGGCGCCGCCGATGCGGAACGTGACATCCGTGGTTTTGCGATGAAGTTTTACACCGAAGAAGGCAACTGGGACTTGGTCGGAAACAACACCCCGGTGTTCTTCATTCGCGACCCACATCGCTTTCCGGATTTAAACCGCGCCGTCAAACGCGACCCTTACACAAATGAACGTAGCGCGAAAAACAACTGGGATTTTTGGACGCTTTTGCCTGAAAGCCTTCACCAAGTCACCATCACCATGGGAGACCGCGGCATCGCCAAATCCTACCGCCACATGAACGGGTACGGTTCACACACATACAGCATGATCAACGCCAAAAACGAACGCGTCTGGGTGAAGTTCCATCTCAAGACAAACCAAGGCATTGAGACCATGACCGACGCTGAGGCTGAAGCCCTGATTGGAAAAGACCGCGAAAGCCATCAACACGATCTATTGACAAGCATTGAAGCAAAGGATTATCCGCGCTGGACGATGTACATTCAAGTGATGAGTGAAGCGCAGGCTAAAAAGCATCCGTATAATCCTTTTGATTTGACCAAAGTGTGGTACAAGGATGAGTATCCGTTAATTGAGGTCGGCTATTTCGAACTCAACAAGAACCCGGAAAACTATTTTCGCGACGTTGAACAAGCCGCCTTTAACCCTGCTAACATCGTCCCGGGCATCGGCTTATCACCCGATAAGATGCTTCAGGGCCGGCTGTTTTCTTACGGCGATGCCCAACGCTATCGCCTCGGGGTCAATCACAACCAGATTCCCGTGAACGCCCCTAAGTGCCCGATGCACAACAGCTACCATCGCGATGGACAAATGCGCGTGGACGACAACGCCGGCGCGCGCGTCGGTTATTGGCCGAACAGCGAAGGCGAGTGGGACGATCAACACGACCTGAAAGAACCGCCTCTCGCGCTTGAGGGAACCGTGACAAACCATGATTTTCGCGATGATGACGACGATTATTACACGCAGCCAGGGAAACTTTTTCAACTGATGGGCGACGATGAAAAAGCGCGCCTGTTTGCGAATACTGCCCGCCACATGGGCGACATCCCCAAGGCAATTAAAGTTCGCCACATCACTCATTGCCTTAAAGCCGATAAAGCCTACGGTGAAGGTGTCGCTAAAGCGCTAGGTATCGCGATAGAAGACGTGAGGTAACGATGCGTCCATTCAAGACAATCGCCTACATCACACTCGGCTCCTTGGCGGTGGCGCTTGGCGCGCTAGGCATCTTTTTACCGTTGTTGCCAACGACCCCATTTTTGCTCTTGGCGGCGTACTTCTATGTTCGTAGTTCGACGCGGCTTTACCGGTGGCTGATTAACCACAGGGTGTTTGGCATCTACATTTACAGCTACCTCACGCACAAAGCCATTGACGTTAAAACCAAGGTTGGGATGATTACCTTGCTTTGGGTGTCCCTCGGGTTTTCGATGTGGATGATGAAAACGCCTTGGATCAGCGGGCTCTTGGTGCTGGTCGGCGTTGGGGTGACGACGCACTTGGTGTTGTTAAGAACCTTAAACCGCGCGCAGATGCTCAAAGCGCGTGAAGTGGCAAACGAAGGATGACGTTCAATCAAAAAGGGGTTGCGCTGGCGCAACCCCTTTGATGAACAGGCTATGATGTTGAGGCCACCAGCGGCACGAAGCGGACACCGCCAAGGCTTTCTTTTTTGGTGCCTTTGGACGTTTTGGTGATTTTGACGAGGTCTTGGAAGAAGATGCCGCCAAGGGGAATCACGAGGATGCCACCAATGTTCAGTTGGTCAATCAGGGTTGTCGGTAAGCGTTTAGCCGCCGCGGTGACAAGGATTTTGTCGTATGGGGCGTGTTCGCTCACGCCTTGATGGCCATCGCCGAGATGGAAGGTTACGTTGGTGTAGCCTTCGTGGTCGAGCGCGCGTTGGGCCCGGTGCATGAGAGACTCAATGCGCTCAATGGTATGGACGTGCTGAACAAGGTGCGCGAGTATCGCCGTTTGGTATCCCGAGCCGGTGCCGACTTCAAGCACGCGATCGGTCGGTTTAGGATCGATGGCTTCGCTCATGAGGGCGACGATGTAGGGCTGGCTAATGGTTTGATCTAAGCCGATGTCTAGAGGAAAATCGCCGTAGGCATAGCGGGCAACATGTTCAGGGACAAAACGGTGGCGTTTGACGTGAGCAAATGCGTCAAGCACGCGCGGGTTTTTAATGCCGCGGGGGATAAGTTGTTCGTTGATCATGCGCTTGCATTCCGGCATAACCACACCTCCTCACATCCATTATAGCATGAAAGAAAAGCCGACGTCGTCGGCTTTAGTCAAGAGCATCGTACTGGGTTTGAATAGGGATGGTGTCTTCGTTTTTGTGTTTGAGGATGTCGCCTTCCCAGGTGCGGATGGTGAAGTACCCTGGTCCGCGGCTGATGAGGTATTCGGGTAAAATCGGGGTCTTGCCTTTGCCACCGGGGGCGTTGACGATGTAGGTGGGGATTGCCATGCCTGAGGTGTAACCACGTAAGTATTCCATGATTTCGATGCCATCGTCCAAACTCGTCTTCAAATGATGCGTGCCTTTGACGGTTTTGGCGTGGAAGAGGTAGTAGGGTCTGACACGGATTTTTAACAATTCGTGGTTGAGTTTACGCATGACGAACTTGTTGTTGTTGATGCCGTTTAAGAGGACGGCCTGGTTGCCTAAGGGAACGCCGGCGTTGGCGAGTTTTTCGCAGGCTTGTTTGGCTTCCTCGGTGATTTCCATGGGGTGGTTAAAGTGGGTGTTGACGTAGACGGGGTGGTGTTTGTTTAAAATCGCCACGAGCGAATCGGTGATGCGTTGGGGCATCGTGACGAGGGTGCGGCTGCCAAAGCGCACATACTCAACGTGAGGAATGGCTTTGAGTCGTGTTAAAATCCACTCAATCTGTTTATCTGATAAGGTAAAGGGATCGCCGCCGGTCACGAGGACGTCGCGGATTTCAGGGTTGAGGCGAACGTAATCAAAGGATTCCTCGAGCAAGGGTTTTGAGGTCATCTGATCGACCTGACCGATGTTGCGACGGCGTTGGCAATGCCGGCAGTACATCGCACATTCGTTGGTGACGTTGATAATTAAACGATCTGGATAGCGGCGCGTGATGGTGCCAGCCGGGTTGGTGAACTCTTCGGCCATCGGGTCAAGCGGCGCGGCCTCATCGAGGAGTTCAAGTTTGTTGGGGACAGCCAACAACTTTATCGGATCAAATTTTTCATCGGGATCGATGAGTGACAGGTAGTAAGGAGACACCGACCAGCGATACAGTTTGGATATTTCTTTGATGGCTTCAATTTCATCGGGGTCCAGGTTAAGCATCTTTTTCAACGTGTCAACGGTGTTGATGCGATGCTTGAGTTGCCATTGGTAATTTTGCCAATCGGTATCGGTGCCGCCGAGCACGTTTAAGATATGGGCTTTGCGTTTTTCAAGCATAGTTTGATGGTCATACCCGGTCGGTATACAATCTTTCACACCAAGGTAATCGTCGATGCGTTGTTTTAGCGTTCGTGCGCGATTGAGGGAGATGTCGCGAGCTTTGTTTGTCATCGTGCATCATCCTTTCGTCGTGGGGTTAAACAAACATTACCATTATAGTACAAAACGGATGGGTAATCAACCTTGCCTAAGGTGAAGAACCCTTGGTATAATAGACGTGAAGGGAGCGAATGCCATGGATCTTAAGATGGATGCGCATGTGTTGCTCAGTTTAGTTAACACCCGGCTTCGCAACGACCACGCCTCGCTAGAGGCACTCGCCGACGCCTATGCCATTGATGCCGGGGAACTCGAAATGAAACTCGACGCCATCGGCTATGTTTACGATGCCAAGGAGAATTGCTTTGTCAGCGGACCAAAAAAAGATTAAGCGAGTCCTTCGTCATGCGCGTGATATGGCTTTGCGTTATCGCGAAGCCAACCGCGAAGCCGATGACAAGGGATCGCTTCGCCACGTGCCCACTGCACGCGTTTTTAAGGCAAAAAAACGGTTGCGGAAGGCGCTTTGGCGCGTCCCCGATGCCTTGTTCAATCATCTACATGCCGCGGTACAACATGATGCGTCGGCACCGATGCCAATCGATGAAAAACCGACTCTATCCGACGTGATTGAGGCCGATAATTTGGCCGAGTGTCTGGATAAGATGCTCAGCAAAATATCTGATGAATCCCAGTAGACATCGCTTGCGTTCATCGGCGTGCTGTCGTATAATGAACATAGGATTAACGCTAGGGAGGGATTCCTGTGCGAAAGTTTTATCCAACGTTTCGGAAAACCTAATAGCACACTAGAGAACCGTTGTTTTTTAGTGTGTTTTTTTGACTCTAAAATGCATTGATTAGGCACTGTTTTTTCACTAAACCATGGGTTTTAGCGCCGTAAGGCGATGAGATAAAACCAGTTACTTGATACCACAAATTAGAGAGGAGAAATGGTATGAAGATTAGCATCAAGAAGTTCTTATTGCTCTTTTTAATGATTGGTGCCGCGTTCACCATTGCCGCATGTAATGGCGAAGACATCGAAGGCATCCAAGGTCCAGAAGG
>SLOP01000037.1 GCA_007132465.1 Candidatus Izemoplasma sp. | reverse complement strand
TCCGCCACACTCGCAGATGGTGGAGAATGGCGGATTCGAACCACCGACCCCTTGCACGTCAAGCAAGTGCTCTCCCACTGAGCTAATCCTCCACATCAGCGAGTATGATTATACCACTACCTTCGCGCGTAAGTCAAGGGGAAAGGCAGGGAAAATCGGCCGTCTTCACACCGGCTGTGAAGGCGGTCTTACAAAGGAAAAAGGGCACCGCCGGTGCCCTTGTTTTAATCGTCTTGACGTTCGTAGACACGCACGTACTCAACTTCCATTTCGACCGCTGAGTCAAACAGGCTGTCTGGTGGAACACGTCCGCCATCAAAGGTCCCACCAATCGCCAAGTTCAAGAGCATGTAAAAGTCTTGATCAAACGGGGCTGGAAAATCGTGGCCTTGGGTGTACCACCAGGTACTTTGCTTGATTAGCACATCGTTGACGTACCACCGTATTTCGTCTTCTTCCCACTCAATTGCGTAGACATTAAAATCGGCGATGTTTCGGTCTGTAGGGAAATGGTAGACCTCGTGGGTGTGTACGTTATTCGGCCACGCGGCACCAAAATGCAAGGCCCCGATGGATTGATTTGGCAGACGCCCGCGTGCTTCCATGATGTCGATTTCACCAGAGGCAGCCCACCCACCATAGACATCGTCTTGTGGCATCATCCAGTACGCCGGCCATAACCCTTCACCGATGGGGAGACGAATCTTCGCTTCAAAGCGCCCGTAGGTTTGTGAAAAGGTCGGTTTCGTGTAAAGGCGGGCGGAGGTGTATGCCATTCCACCGTAATTTTCGCGCTTCGCTTCGATAATCAAGCGACCGTTTTCAACACGGGCGTTCTCTTCACGGTAATATTGCGCTTCATTGTTCCCCCAGCCATTCAGTCCGTACTGTACCCCGGTGCCAAGTTGAAAACCCCATCGGTCAAGGTCTACGCCTTGAGCATTCAGGTTATCCCCTTCACCGGTAAACTCGTCGCACCATGTAATAATCCAATCCCCCAAGATTGGGTTTTGACACGAGGCAAGAAGCGCGTCTGGATCATCGGTGTCGACAGAATCGTTTGACGCTTCGATAACCACCGCACGGCTTGCTTCATATCGCGCATCGTCAGTGTCGGCAATGTACACGATGATAAACTCGCCCATACGGGTGGTGCGCCCTTCGTCAAGTTCAAGATGTTCAAGCCCGAGGATAATCAACACACTTGTGACATCATGGCCGTTTGCGTCAATCACCACCACGCCATCGAATGGGTCAAACACGTCACCTACGCTCAGCGTAACATCGTCGACGCCCTGTATCCCGGCGTCTATGACATCCTCGGTGGTGTCGACGGGGTCGGTCACATCACCGGTGCCTGGATCGGTCATATCATCGGTGCCTGGATCGGTCACATCATCGGTGCCTGGATCGGTCACATCACCGGTGCCTGGATCGGTCACATCATCGGTGCCAGGATCTGTCACATCGCTGAACACATCCGGAACATCGGATCTTTCGCATGCCATCAGCCCAATCATCATTATCAGCACTAACGCTAAAACAGGCCCTTTTTTCATCTGAAAACCCTCCATCTTGCTGTTTATATCAACGTCATGTGCATCATATTTTGATGGACTAAAACGTTTTCGCAACACCATTATACCACAAATGCCTTGGAGATTCAGCGGGATTATAAATATTCCACAAGAGGAGGTAAGCTGTGAAATAGGTGTGAGTTTGTTGCTGCGACACGTCGAAATCATTCGCGTATTGACACCCTTTTTAGATAACCTCCAGTATAATAAGGTCGCAAGGAGGAATGTGTATGCGTGTCAATCACGTGCATGAACTCATCGGCAACACCCCCGTCGTGAAACTCAACCGTTTAACCAAGGGTATGCAAGCCGATGTCTACGTCAAACTCGAGTGGTGTAACCCTGGTGGTAGCGTTAAAGATCGCATCGCCATCAGCATGATTGAGGCGGCCGAACAACGCGGTGAACTCAATCCTGGCGACACGATTGTTGAACCGACCAGCGGGAACACCGGCATTGGCCTCGCGCTCGTGGCGGCCTCTAAAGGGTATCGTCTTGTGATTACCATGCCCGACACCCTGAGCATCGAACGCCGTAAAATCCTTGAAGGTTACGGCGCTACGCTCATCTTGACCGACGGTGCGAAGGGCATGAAGGGCGCGATTGCACGCGCTGAGGAACTTAAAGACAAACGCGGTTATTATATGCCCATGCAGTTTGAAAACCCCGCCAACCCGGCCATCCATGAGAGAACCACGGCTCAAGAGATTCTTGCGGACTTCGACACACTTGATCACCTCGTCGTCGGTGTCGGAACCGGGGGCACCATCACCGGCACCGGTCGGGTGCTCAAACAGCGTTTTCCAACCCTCACCATTACCGCCGTTGAACCGAGCGATTCTGCCGTCTTAAGCGGCAAAGATTCCGGAAAACACCAAATCCAAGGCATCGGCGCCGGCTTCATCCCACCGGTGCTCGACACCACCATCTACGACAACATTATCACCATCACAAACGATGAGGCGCTTCAGACAGCGCGTGAGCTCGCGCAACAAGAAGGGCTTTTCGTGGGCATCTCATCCGGTGCAAACGTCGCCGCGGCACTGCGTGTCGCCAAACGCGCGACAACACACCAAACGATTCTCACCTTCTCCCCTAGCAACGCTGAGCGTTACCTTTCCACGGTGCTTTTCACCCCTAGCGATTAAAAAAACGTGTCCATGCGGTCACGTTTTCTATGTTATCGGTTGGCCAGCGAACAAACCGCGCCGTCAGCTTTTTCATTGGGGATAATCCGCGCTGGCACGCCAACGGCCGTGCAGTAATCGGGCACGTCTTTAAGCACCACAGCGTTGGCGCCAACTTTAGCGTGTGCGCCGACTTTAATGTTGCCGAGGATTTTTGCGCCAGCGGCAATCATGGCCCCGGTACACACGGTGGGATGGCGTTTCGCGCCTCTTTCATTGCCGGTTCCACCAAGGGTCACGCCGTGGTAAATCAGCACATCTTCCGCAATGTGAGCCGTCTCACCGATGACAACACCCGTGCCGTGATCAATCACGAGGCCTCGGCCGATGCGGGCGCCCGGGTGAATCTCCACGCCCGTCAAAAAACGGGCGATGACGCTTAGGAGTCGTGCAATTAAGCGTAACCGCATAATCCAAAGCAGGTGTGTCAAGCGGTACACCCACACGGCATGCATGCCGTTGTAGGTCAACATAATGTCGAGCCAGTGCCTCGCGGCAGGGTCGTTTTTCTTTACGTTTTTGATGTCGCGTATAAGTCCCATGGTTCACCTCGTCATGACTTTGCCTTTCTTTCTTACTCATTATACGGCGTGGGGCATGCGAAGTAAATTAATGCGCCCGATGAAGCGTTTACATTGATTTGCGTGTCGGATTCTCGGTGTTTTTAGCGTCTTTCGAACGTTCTTAATACGATTGAATGCTATAATGAGTGGCATAGAAAGGGTGGGTTTCATGACACAACCATACGGTTTTACCATTCGTAACACGTATCGCGACCTCCCGAAGCTGTTTTATGCCGATAGCCTGCCGATGCGTTTTGTCGACCCTTCCTACACCTTTGTCAACCGCGCGCTTGCCGATGAGCTTCGTTTGGACATAAAAGCGCTTCGCACTGAGCGTGGCTGCCGGTTTTTAATCGGTGAGACAGGGCACGATGAGGCCCGTCCGTTGGCGATGGCGTACGCCGGCCACCAGTATGGGCAATTTACTGTCTTGGGTGACGGAAGGGCACATCTACGGTTGGAACACGATACCAGCGAAGGCCTTCTCGATATCCACTTGAAAGGGAGTGGAAAAACGCCTTTCTCACGAGGCTTTGATGGAAGAGCGACACTGCGGTCAGCGCTGCTTGAATACCTTTATTCCGAAGCACTGTGCGCGCTTGGGGTGCCCACAACGCGCAGCTTGGCAATCATCACGACGGGCGATGAGATTAAACGCATCGGACCCACGGCCGCGGCCGTGCTGGTTCGCGTCGCCAAAAGCCACTTGCGTGTCGGCACGTTCGAGTATGCGGCACATCGTGGGGACCTTGATGCGCTTAAAGCGCTCGCGGACTTCGCCATCGAACGTCATGATGCGGATTTATCCGAATTACCAGGCCGCTACCTCACATGGTACAAGCGAATCATCGCCCGGCAGGCCGCCTTGATTGCGCAGTGGCAAGCCATCGGGTTTGTTCACGGTGTCATGAACACCGACAACACAGCCATCAGCGGTGAGTCGATTGATTATGGTCCCTGCGCCTTCATCGATAACTACGACCTCAACGCGGTCTACAGTTCAATCGACGCGCACGGCCGTTACGCTTACGGTAACCAACCGTACATCGGCTCATGGAACCTTGCCAAACTCGGTGAGGCCATCCTTCCTTTGATTGATGCCGACCCTAAGGCGGCGCGACGTAAAACCCACGAAGCCTTGGTGGATTTTGGTCCACAGTTCGAGCATTATTACCGGGACCATATGGGCAAAAAACTCGGTTTCGCCTCAATCAAAGATAGGGATGACAACCTCATCCAAACACTGCTTGGCTTGATGGAAACTTATGACGCCGATTACACCGCGACGTTCACCGCCTTAACGACGCAACGTGATGCGGGTGAAAGTTTGTTTGATTCGTCTGAGTATGCGTCGTGGAAAACCCGTTGGCAAGCGCGCCTTCACGAGGAGAATACACCGTTCGTACGCATGCAAGCGCACAACCCAGCCATTATTCCTCGCAATCAAGTCGTAAAATCGGCGTTAGATAAAGCCGCACACGACGGTGACTTTGGCGATTACATGGGGTTGTTGGAAGCCGTGCGACATCCCTTCGACACGGCCGCGCCGCGTGCCTATCGCACCGTGCCGAAAAACAAAGAACCGTTTGTGACGTATTGTGGCACATAATCACACAATCTTAAAACCGTCGCCCGACGGTTTTTCTTTTGGTTGCTTATGGTCTTCCTCTCTCGAACGATACCACGCATAGGCATACCGATTCCTGCTGTCAAATTTCGTTGTAAGCCACAAAAAGGTGTGCTATAGTTAGTGTGAAATTACCCTATATCGCGAGGATAACCATGAAAAAAACACTTGATTTATCTGCGTATGTATCAAAAGCCATGCAACACAAACATGTGCACGGATTCACCATCCATGTGCACCACCAAGGCAAAGACCATAGCGAATCCCAAGGCAACCTAAAAGGCGGAAAGCGTTTTTTCGCGGCGAGCGTGACGAAGCTGCTGGTGACATCGTTGATGCTGAGGCTGATCGACGAGGGAAAGACATCTCTGGATGACCACGTCACGGGCATTATCGGCGATATCTTGCCCGAAGGGTTTCACACCTACAAGGGCGTTG
>SLOP01000032.1 GCA_007132465.1 Candidatus Izemoplasma sp. | reverse complement strand
GTCCCCCTCCACCATCATAGTAGGGGTGTGGTGTCAATGGTAGCACAGCGGTCTCCAAAACCGTTAGTACGGGTTCGAATCCTGTCACCCCTGCCATAAAACGTACAAAAGAAGCCGTTTCAGGCTTCTTTTTTTGTGCGTTTTCAGCCACATCAGAGCGCGAGACCCTTGGCGTTGAATGCTTTTTTTTTGTGTGGGATCATTGGATGCATCAGAGAATGCTTTCATGGGTGCTTGACGCTTGATTGAGTTCATGGAGCATAAGGTTGGGATTGGAGTTTTTGATTGTGATTGCATTCATCGCCATCATCATGCTTAGCATAGTTGATCAACGCCGATATAAGAACAAAGGAATCGTGAATAAACACTGATTTCTCCATGACACATCGAATGCCGTTTTTTAGGCAGTTTGCCCGGCAACGTGAAACGAGAGATATCAATCGATAGACAACGCTTGAAACGCAACGGTTTTAACGCTGTTTTTGTGGTTTTTTTTGGGAACTGAACGGCGTTGTAAGTGTTTTCATTTACGGGGTTTATGTGGTATTATATTAACGATGTCTAGACACACAGGAGGATACCATGATTGAATTGACAGGGGACCATTTGACGATTGAACAATTGGTCGCCATTGCGCGGGATAAAGTGTCCGTGTCATGGTCTGAACAAGCACGAAGACGCGTCGTGAAGTCTCGTGAATTGGTTGAAAATATCGTCCGTGATAAACGGACTGTTTATGGAATTAATACAGGGTTTGGAAAACTTTCTGACATGCGGATTGAAGAAGCTGACGTTGATAAATTGCAGGTCAACTTGCTTATGAGTCACGCATGTGGCGTCGGCGAGCCTTTTTCGTGTGATGTCGTCCGGGCGATGATGACCCTTCGCATCAACGCACTCATTCAAGGATACAGCGGCATTCGACCCGAAACCATTGAGCAGATGATGCTGTATTTGAACGAAGACATTGTGCCGGTGGTCTATGAACAAGGATCGCTTGGGGCAAGCGGCGATCTTGTGCCGCTTGCGCACATGGCGTTGCCGCTCATTGGCATGGGGGAAGTGCGTTATAAAGGGACCATCATGGATGCTGGGAAAGCGCTTAAAATGGCGAACATAGAACCTATCGATGCCCTACATGCCAAAGAAGGGTTAGCCTTGATTAACGGCACACAAGCGATGAGTGCGGTGTTGGCGCTTGCTGTGTATGATGCACAGTATCTGCTGGAGGTTGCTAATAAAAACGCCGCCTTAGTCTATGAAGCGTTGCGCGGAATTGTTGATGCGCTTGATGAACGCGTGCATGCCGTTCGCAAGCAGCCAGGTCAAATTGCTGTCGCCCAAACCATAAGAACGTTGCTAGAAGGCAGCAAAAACGTGACTAAACAAGCCCAGCTACGCGTCCAAGATGCCTACGCCATTCGCTGCACACCGCAAGTGCATGGGGCGACCATGGATGCCCTTGACCATGCACGCCTGGTGGTTGAGCGGGAGATGAACGCGGTCACCGACAACCCAGTTATCATGGACAATGGCGACGCCATTAGTGCCGGCAATTTCCATGGGCAGCCAATTGCGTTGGTTGCCGACTACGTAGCGATTGCTGTGGCCGAGCTTGCCAACATCGCCGAACGACGGTTAGAGCGTTTGGTGAATCCTCATCTCAACGAAGGCCTTCCGCCGTTTTTGGTGCAAGAAAAAGGGTTGCATTCAGGGTTCATGATTGTGCAATATGCCGCGGCGTCCTTGGTTAGCGAAAACAAGTCGCTCGCGCATCCGGCGAGCGTGGACTCGATTCCTTCAAGTGGCAATCAAGAAGATCATGTGTCGATGGGAACCATCGCGGCACGCAAAGCGCTTAGCATCACCAAACACACACGTGAGGTGTTGGCCATGGAACTAATGACGGTGGCACAAGCGCTTGATTTCCGCGGGAAAGAAACGCTTTCGCCAAGCAATAGAAAAACCTACGATGCCTTGCGTAAGCACGTTCCTTTTGTGTCAGAAGATCGGATAATGAAACCGTTGATTGATGCGTGCACTGGCGTGCTGAAGCGACGTGAGCTGTAAGGAGTGATGATGATGGAAGCACACAAACGCTTTACCTTAGAGGCCGTGTTTGATCGACTGCCTGAACCATGCACCTTTGAACCAGGCATTCGTCGCGCCCCTAAACGGCCCTTTACGTTAACGGAAAAAGAAACGGTGCAAGCCCTTGAAAATGCTTTGCGTTATGTGCCAACGAAGTGGCATGATGCATTGGCCAAGGAGTTTTTAGATGAGTTGCTCACGCATGGCCGTATCTACGGATACCGTTTTCGTCCCAACGGACGCATTCGCGGTTTACCCGTGGATGACTACGAAGGTAAAACGCTGGAAGGCAAAGCGTTCCAAGTGATGATCGACAACAACCTCGATTTTGACATTGCGCTTTACCCATATGAGCTCGTGACATACGGCGAGTCGGGAGCCGTGTTTCAAAACTGGATGCAATACCAGTTAGTAAAAAAAGCTTTACAGGAACTTACGTCGGATGAAACCCTAGTCTTGATGTCGGGCCATCCTCTTGGCGTCTTTAAATCGCCGCCTAACGCACCACGTGTGATGCTGACCAACGGGTTGATGGTCGGCATGTACGATACCCCGATGCATTTTAACCGCGCCGCCAGCATGGGGGTTGCGAATTATGGGCAAATGACCGCCGGCGGCTGGATGTATATCGGTCCGCAAGGGATTGTGCATGGGACCTATTCGACGTTGCTCAATGCCGGTCGCTCAAAACTTGGCATTGCCACGGAAAAAAACCTAGCCGGCGTCCTCTTTGTGTCCAGCGGCCTTGGTGGCATGAGCGGCGCCCAAGGAAAAGCAACGAAAATAGCTGGTGGTGTGGGGTTAATCGCCGAAGTTGACCGTTCACGCATCGATACCCGTCATGAACAAGGGTGGGTCGATGAAATCATCGATACGCCACACGCCGCTTTTGCTCGAGCGTTGGAATGCAAAGCCAAGGGTGAAGGCGCAAGTTTGGCATACCACGGCAACGTCGTGGATCTGTTGGTGTATGCGGCCGCTCACGATGTGACCATCGATTTACTCAGTGACCAAACCAGTTGCCACAACGTGTATGACGGTGGATACACGCCGTACGGTCTTTCGTTTGACGCGCGAACGAAACTGCTCAAAGAAGATCATGAGACGTTTAAACAACGCGTGGACGAAGGCCTTGTGAAACACTACGAGGCCATCAAGATCTTAAGCGAACGCGGCACGTATTTCTTCGATTATGGCAACAGTTTCATGAAAGCCGTGTACGATGCCGGGGTGATTGCCATCTGCAAAAACAAGGAAAACGATCTTGACGGATTCATTTGGCCGAGCTACGTGGAAGACATCATGGGTCCGGTGTTGTTTGATTACGGCTACGGACCGTTCCGTTGGGTTTGCCTCTCGGGCAACCCGTCCGATCTTGACAAAACTGACAAAGCGGCGATGGATGCGATTGATCCGACGCGACGTTTTCAAGATCGCGACAACTACGAGTGGATTAAGAACGCCAAAAAGAACAACATGGTTGTCGGCACCAAGGCGCGCATTCTGTACCAAGATGCGTGGGGACGCACCCGCATTGCTTTGCGTTTTAACGAGATGGTGCGCGAAGGTGAGGTAGGCCCGATTATGCTTGGGCGCGATCACCACGACACCGGCGGCACCGACTCACCGTTTAGAGAAACCTCGAACATCAAAGACGGGTCCAACGTGATGAGCGAAATGGCCACGCACGTGTTTGCCGGCAACGCCGCGCGAGGCATGAGCCTGGTGGCGCTCCATAACGGTGGCGGTGTCGGCGTATCCAAAGCCGTCAATGGTGGGTATGGCATGGTCCTTGATGGGTCGCATGAAACCGACGACATCTTACGCAAAGCCATGATGTGGGACGTCATGGCCGGCGTCGCCCGTCGGGCCTGGGCGCAAAACCCCCACGCCATCAAAACCAGCGACACGTTCAACGATAACCACGAAGGGCGCATCACGCTTCCCAACACAAGCCATCGCCCGCAACTCGAAGCGTTGGTCGCCAACAAATACCAAAAAGGAGGCAATTGACATGCCACGCATTGTCCAATGTGTACCAAACTTCTCTGAAGGACGGGACCTCGACGCCGTCGAAACCATCGTCAAACCGCTCAAAAATCGCGAGGGATTCAAGCTTGTCAGTTACGAACCCGATAAAGACTACAACCGTACCGTGGTGACGCTGCTCGGGGATCCTGAAGCCATGATTGAACCGTTGCTAGAGTTCATGAAAATAGCACGGGACACCATTGACATGAACCACCAACAAGGTGAACATCCACGCATGGGATCCATCGACGTCGTGCCGTTCATTCCCATCGATGGCATCACGATGGAGGAATGCGTCGACATCGCACATCGCCTCGCCAAAGACGTGGCCGAACGCCTCGACATCCCGGTCTACACCTACGCCGAAGCCGCGGTTCAAAAAGGCCGCAAGAAGCTTCCAACCATCCGCAAAGGCGAGTACGAAGGCATGATTGAAAAGATCCGCGACCCCAAGTGGCATCCCGACTACGGCAAACCCTCAACCCACCCAACCGCCGGTGTGACCGCCATTGGTGCTCGGATGCCGCTGATCGCCTACAACATCGATTTGGCCACCGACGATATTGACGTTGCCAAAAAGATTGCTCGAGCCATCCGGGGTTCAAGCGGAGGATTTAAACACATCCAAGCGGGGCCTGTGTTCCTCGAAGAACGCAAACACGTGCAGGTGACGATGAACATCCTCAATTACAAACAAAATCCCATCTACCGCGTTTTTGAAACCGTGCGCACCGAAGCGAAGCGCTACCACATCGACGTGCCAAGCGCTGAAATCGTGGGGCTCGTCCCTAAAGACACGCTCGTGCGGTCGTTAAAGTATTACTTCGATGCTGCTGGGAAATCGCTTGATGAAGGGCTTGGCTTTGATGAGCTCGCGTCCCTCGCCAAGGCGCATCTGAAGTTCCGTGATTTCGACGCCAACAAAATCATCGAAGCGAACGTGACCTAGACGATGAAAGCTGATGTCGTCGTACGAAACATCGGTGTGTTAGTCACCCCGCCTGACGTGCGTCATCCGCTTCGTGGTCGGGCGATGGATGAGGTCATTGAGGTTCATGATGCCTACCTCGCCATCAAAGACGGGCTCTTTCTCGCTTTTGGCGAAGGCGACGGCAACGAGCACGTGGAGCCGCAGACACGGATTGTCGATGCCGGCGGAAAACTGGTGACCCCCGGTCTGGTTGACTCACACACTCACGTCGTCCATGGCGGCAGCCGTGAGTTTGAGTTTGAGCAAAAGATGCGCGGGGTGCCATACCTCGACATATTGAAAGCCGGCGGTGGCATTCACGCCTCGGTGAAAATGACGCGTGAGATGAGTGAAGAAGCCCTCTATGCGCAGTCGAAAAAAAGCCTCAATCGAATGTTGGCTTATGGCGTGACAACCGTTGAAGGCAAGAGCGGCTATGGGCTTGAACGCGACACCGAAATTAAACAGCTCACCGTCCAACAACGCCTGCATGAGGACCACCCCATCGATATTGTCTCGACGTTCCTCGGTGCTCACGCCATGCCTAAGGCATATGAAAACGACCGTGACGCGTTTTTAGCGTCGATTGTGGCCATCTTGCCAGAGGTGAAGGAAAAGGGCTTAGCCGAGTTTGTCGACGTCTTTTGTGAAGATGGCGCGTTCACCGTCGAGGAAAGTCGCCGGATGCTTGAAACGGCAAAAGAGCATGGTTTTAAGCTCAAAATCCACGCTGATGAAGTTGTCGCCTTAGGCGGCACACCGCTTGCGGCCGAACTCGGCGCTCACAGCGCCGACCATCTGATGGCAATTGATGAGGCGGGGCTTGAGGCCCTGGCGAAGCACGACACCATCGCCAACGTGTTGCCGAGCACCTCGTTCAATCTGAAAAGCAACTACGCACCGGTTAGAACGATGATCGAGCGTAACCTCGCTGTGGCAATTTCAAGCGATTACAACCCCGGCAGCAGCCCTTCGGAGAACGTTCAATTTGCGTTGAACTTAGCCGCCATTCACCTGCGCTTGAGCCCGCATGAGATTTTGAACGCGGTCACACACAACGCCGCATGGTCAATCGATCGCGCCGACAAGGTCGGCAGGATTGCCCCGGGCATGCAGGCTGATTTCGTGATATTCGACGCACCCAACTGGCCTTATGTGCTGTATCGTTTCGCTGTCAACCACACCCAAGACGTGTATAAACATGGACGTCTCGTGGTGAAAAACCAAATACCAATGTGGGAGGAGATAGACCATGAAACTCATTGATCACAGCGTACGTGAATTCGTGCGCGAAGTTGATTCCGCGTCGCCAGCCCCGGGCGGTGGCTCGGTGAGTGCCGTCGCGGCGGCGATGGGCAACGGGCTGTTGCGGATGCTCGGCCATTTGACCATCCCAAAGAAGAAATTCAAGAAACTCGATGAAGAGACACAACAAGCGTTTATCAGCATCCATGAGAAACTCAAAAACCACAGCAACAAACTCCTGGATTTGACAGACCGGGACACGGATGCTTTTAACGACATCATGCATGCGTTCAAAATGCCCAAGGAGACCGACGCCGAGAAAAAGAAACGCACCAAAGCCATCGAGCAAGCGACCTTGAAGGCCATCGAAGTGCCAGAAGGCATCGCCGATACCGCCTATGAGGCGCTCAAGACAGCCGATTTTATCCGCCGACACGGCAACCAAAACGCCTTAAGCGACGTCGGCGTCGGCGCCCTGATGCTTTATGCGGGCTTAGAAGGCGCTTGCCTCAACATTAAGATCAACTTATCGGGCTTATCTGACGACACCCTCAAAGCCGCGTATCGTGACAAAGTTGAAACGCTGATGCATGATGCGAAAACGATGACCGACCAACTGCTTAAGGCGATTCACGAGTCCTTGGCATGAGCCCAACGCCTCACAAACGCGCGTTTGTCACCTTTGTCATTCGCAATGATTCGTTCATTCCCGGCGCGCTTGTTTTTGCCTATGCGTTAAAGTGCCAAGGCGTCACCGCCGACATCCTATGCCTTGCCAGCGATGAACTGACCGCCCGTGGGGTGGCGACGTTAAGCATCGTGTTTGACGATGTGTTGGTAATCGACGAGTTGTTTGTGCCCCACGATGAGCGCCACAAACGCCAAGACCGGCCGTTTTTGTTCACGCGGTTTCACGCGTTTCGTTTAGGCGAGGACGGCGACCTCGGATGCGACTATGACAAAATTGTGATGGCAGATGCCGATGTGTTGCCGCTTGCGGATTATGAAACCCTTTTTGATTTACCGGCCCCCAGCGGCATACTGAATGAGGATAAAGCGCTGTGCATGGAAAGCAAACAGGGAAAGTATGTCATTCCAAAGAGCGTTTACGACTCAGGCACATGGATTTGGCACGACCACTACCGGGACATTCCGCATGGCAGTCCCATTCCTAAATCCATCACGGATCGAGTGCTCGACGACCATAAAAACATGGGGGTCAATACGGCGCTTAATGTGCTCGCACCGACGATGGCATGGTACGATGCGATGATCGAGGATGTGGTCAACGAGGATATGTTGGCTAAAATACGGGCTTTCCCCTGGCCTGAGATGCAATACTTGACGATGAAACTAAGCGGCCAATGGCACAACCTTGATTTGCGATTTGCGAGTTTTAACGGCTACCCTGACATCGCCGTATTGAAGGGCATACACTATGCCGGACTCAAACCCTGGCAACTCACCCATCGTTCCATCATGCATTTTGCTAAGAACGAGGATTATAGGCTTTGGTACGCAACGTTTCTTGCCATGGTTTCACGGTATCCGGATACGCTTAACCACCCAAAGATTCGTCGCATGCATAAGACGATCGAGACCATGGTTAAGCAACCATCGTATCGTTTCACCAGACGACAGCTTCCCAACGTAAAACAGTTGTTCTAAAGGCGCTTTTGGCGCCTTTTTTTCACGCAATTACCTTGACAGTTAGAGTAATGTTTGATAGAGTAATGGTAACTTACAATGAGGTGAACAGATGAAGAGGGAAACGCTTGGTGAACTGATTGCCAATGCCGTGAGCCACGGACTCGGCATCGCCCTGGCGATTTCTGCGACCGTGTTGCTGGTGATTAGAGCGACAAGCACCGTGGAAGTTATCTCAGTGGTAATTTTTGGTTTTGCGCTCTTGCTGCTTTACACCGCAAGCACGCTCTATCACGCATTTCCGGGATCGATGAAGCGTGTAGTCAACGTCTTTCAACGGCTCGATCACAGCGCCATTTACGTGCTGATTGCCGGCACATACACGCCGTTTGTGATGGTGTTGGTGCCCAACGGACAAGGCTACGTTCTTCTCGGTGTGCTCTGGGGAACCGCCATCTTCGGTGTCGTGTTGAAGTCGATTTGGATCCACCGATTCAAGTGGGTTCATGTGGCAATCTACGTGCTGATGGGGTGGAGTGTGATGTTTATTTGGCCGGATGTGCGCGCCGTTATTTCGCCTTTGACGCTTCGTTGGCTTATCCTTGGCGGCGTTGCTTACACGGTTGGTGTGGCGTTTTACGCCGCGAAATTTCTCTTTACGCATCTTGTTTGGCATATCTTTGTACTCGCAGGTTCACTGATGCACGTCATATCGATTTACACAATCCTTTAAGAAAGTAGTTGATTACCATGGAAAAAGTGGCTCTTATCACCGATTCAACGGTGTACCTACCGAAAAAGTATTTGGATGAACACAAGATTAAAGTGGTTAGTTTAAACATCATTGATGGCGATAAGTCATACAAAGAACTTGAGGTTGACAACGATTTTGTCTTTGAGCGTCAAGACGCTAAAGCAGGACTTACAACCTCGCAACCGTCGCCGTCAGAATTTGTTGACGCCTACCAAAAATGTTTTGATGAAGGCGCCGAGAAAATCCTCGTGCTTACGCTATCCAAGGGATTGAGTGGGACGTATCAAAGCGCCATCCTCGGCAAGAACATGCTCGATGAGAAAGAAGATATCTACGTCTTTGACACGAACAACGCCGCCTATGGCAATGAGCTTTTGCTTGAAAAACTGGTGGATTTATTGGCAGCTGAGAAAACCCTTAACAGCGTCATCAAGAAGATGAACGCCATCATCGAAAACACGCGTCTTTACTTCACTGTCGAAAACCTATACTCCCTGCAAAAAGGTGGACGTTTATCCAAAACTCAAGCGTTCTTAGGAACCGTCTTACGGGTGAAACCAATCATCCGAATCGAGGATGGAAAACTGAAGTTGACGCACAAAGAGCGCACGCACAAAAAAGTGTACGAGTACTTGCTTAAACAAATTAAGGAAGATGAAAACGCTGGCGATAACAAGCGATTGAACGCACGCGTCATCCACCGAAGCTCAGAAGAACACGCCTTAGCGATTGAAGCTATGCTGAAAGCCGAGTTCAAGAACCCGAAAGTTGTGGTGACCGATTACCTCGGCCCCGTGTTCTCAATTCACATCGGGAAAAAAGGCTTCGGCCTCGCCTGGTTTTACGAGTAAACATCGCGTGACAAGCGCAAAGCACCCTGTGAAAGGGTGCTTTTTTTATACATAAGACACAAGCGTTTGAGTAACGCGGTGCCTATCATTAAGGTTTTCCCCTAACAAAGCGACGCTCTCGCTTTGACATTTGGTCGGTAAGGTGCTATCATAAATCAAACAAATTGCCATGGTGGTGACCTATGATATCGACACGAAAAACCCTGCTTACACACATCAAAGCGCGCGCGGATGTGTTTTTTCATTCCACCGCGTATTTGGTCATCGTGTTTGCGGTGGCAGCGCTCGGGTTGACGTTTAACCAAGAAGTCGTGGCCATTTTCGTGTTGCTTGTGTTGGCGGTCGTAAGCTGGTTGCTTGTGGAGGATATTTTGCCCAGTTTCGCGCTGGTTGCGGTGATGGGCCTAATCGGTCTGCGCATTCCTCGTGAAGGCTTATACCATTTTGTGCCGCTGTATTACACCCCGATTTTTGTGGTGCCGGCGTTTATCGTCAAGCTCTTTATCCAGCCGTTTCGCTTCGTGAAGGGGCGTTTTTTCTACCCGACGTTGGCTGTGGCGATCGCGGTCACGCTCGGCGGGCTTTTCGTTATTTCTTGGGATGCCTATTTTGCGGGCGCGACCATCTTTCACACGGCCACGCTTGGCGTAGGCATGGTTATCGTGTATTTCATCGTGGAGCGATACCTCATCACCCGCCCGTCGATGGGCGACGATTTTGCCCGGATGATGGTTGCGGTGGGCGCGGTGGGAGCGTTTATGCTTGCGCAATCCTACGTTGCGCGCTTTGATGCGCTTGATGATTTTACGGTTGGTGCACACTTTCAGTGGCGCAACAACCTATCGAACATGCTGCTGATGTCGATGCCCTTCGCGTTTTACTTGGCCCTTAAGAGCAAATACCCGGGGACCTTGATGGTCATCGGCACCTTGCAGTACGTTGCGCTTGTCTTTTCGTTCTCCCGCGGGGGCATTGTTTTTGGGACGATAATGTTCCCTTTGGTTGTGGGGACGACGTGGTGGTTCGGAAGGCACCTCAGGCTGCATTTAATGGCGGTGCTCAGTTTGTTCGCTGGCTACTTCCTTTACGTCATGAACGTGTGGTTAGAGCCTGTCCACGAACTCGTGGATCGCTTGGAAATACGTATTAGGCAAGCGACCGACGACTTTGATTATTCGCGGTGGCGTCTCATGCGTTACGCATGGGAAAACTTCATGGCACATCCAATCTTCGGCACTGGTCTTGGCATGAGCACGGCCGACCATGGCTACAACCCCGCGACCATGTCGATGAACTGGTATCATTCGACGGTCGCGCAAGTCATCGGCAGCACCGGGATTGTCGGCATTCTCGCCTATGGATACCAAGAATGGGTGCGCATCAAGACAATGGTGGCGCGATTCACCCCGTTCAATGCGTTCGTCGGGTTATCATTTCTTGGTTTCGCGTCGTACTCATTGGTGAATGTCGGGTATCATGCACCTTTCTTCGTGGCGCTGTTTCTGACGATGTTTGTGGTTCTGGATAGAGTGAATCAACAAGGCGATAATCTCTGAATGAAACATTCAAAAAACGCGAACCTGAGTTTAGGTTCGCGTTTTTACGTGCGTTAATCGTCTTCTTCAGCGAAATAATCGTGTTCCAGGATAAAGTTGTTAATGCGGTTTCGGAAGAGGATTTCACCAAGCAATGAACGGATTTCTTGAGAAGTGTATTGACGGGTTTTGCTGATGAAAACCTCCCGTTCGATTTCATATCGGTAGTCGACGGTCATGAAGCTGACGTTGGAGAAAATAACGGTGTTCTTGTATTCCTCACTGAAGGCATCGCCACCCATGAGTTCTTCAGGAATGAAATCAAGACCAAACATGTTAGCAAGGGTTGGTAAGACATCGACACTCGACATCAGGTGGTCAAACTCGTGGAACGAAGTGAGTGTCGGATGGAAAATAAAGAAGGGGACGTTATGGATGTTGAGGTTGGTTTCATCGTCTTTAATGTGGGTGAAGCTGTCGTTATTCTCAAGCGAACGATACTCCTCATAATCCCAGATGTCATCAGAACTTAGACCGTAAGCGTAGTGATCGCCATATACCACGATGACGGTGTTGTCTAACTGGTTTTCTGCTTCAAGTGCATCAAGCAGGTAACCGAGGGCGAGATCAAACTCCCAATGGGCTGCATGGTAATACTTGAGGGCTTCAGGAATATCTTCGCGGCCAATGTTGGTAAGGATGTCGTCGATGAGGGGGTAGTGCTTTTGCGCGTAATCGTGACGGCCGCTTTCATAGGGCAGATGACCTGTCACGGTTAGGAAGTAGGTAAAGAAATTGTCTTCTTTAAGCACGTAAGGAAGCGCTCGTTTCATCATCTCAAGATCGCTGTGCCAATAATGACCCGTGGCGTCGCGTTCGTCGCTCGAGGGCGTCACAAATCCCATCCGCTCCTCACTAAAATAGGCATCATACCCAAGCGCGTTTGGGTGGAACGTTTCGCGTGGGTAGAAGTGATCAGAAAAGTTGTGAAACGCCAGCGTCGTATAATCACGAGCGTTAAAAAGATTCGGGAGGCTTTGCGGGAACGTGTTATCAAGGTAATTTAGCATGCTTAAATGCACGGTACGGTTCGGGTAAAAGCCGGTTTGAATCATAAACTCAGTGTCCGCGGTGTTCCGGTAATAAAGCGGCGCATAAAATCGATTGAAATACCACGATCCATTCAGTGAGTCATGGTCGTCATCACCGACGATGAGGCGATAAAGATTTGGTGTTAACTCGGGATGAATGGCGTATGTATCAAGTGATTCAGCCGTAATCATGATCACATTTAAGTTGTTTTCATCGAGATCAAGCACACCCGTCATGGCGTTGGGTTCGTGCCCCGGATGGATGTCATACCAGAAATCGACATCGCTTTCGCTGAAAGAATCGTTGGGGCCGCCGGTCGACAAATGATGCACAAGGTCAATCCGCGTGTAGGTAATCAGACCAAACTTTTGCATCGTCGCCGTGGGCACGATAGGCTCTCGGTACAAATCATAATCGGAAAACGCAAAGGGGTCTTCCCCTTTGTCATCAGCGATGGTTAACACGCTGACGTACAGCAAGAACATGGCGCTCAGCACCACGATAAATGGCTCTTTATAGGATTGGTAACGTATGTTAAAGAAGGAAAGCTTTCCTCTAGCCTCCATCTGGATGAGAATGATGGTCAGCACAAAGGGGGCGAGGTAAATACCATGAACCCACGAAAGCACTTGGGGAATGCGGTAGAAAAACGTGAAGCCCGCCGCAAGGTCGCCAGACATCGCAAACGAGTAGAAGTTATTGGTAATCTGACGATAGATGTCTTGCGATATGTATAACGTTGAAAGCGCGACGATGACCATGGCGAAAGCCCAACGCACGCCTTTGGGTTTAAATAACCTAAGCAAAAGCATCGCAAAAAGCGCGTACGTGATCACGAAGAGGATGTTCCTCAGCGAATCGAAACTGAAGTAGTTGGCCCATCCAAACTCTTCGAATAATACGTGCGCTTTAAAGGTAATTTCAAAAAACAACATAATGACCACAAGTAACACATACAGATTAATGGCAGATTTAAGTCGTTCCATGATGTCCTCACCCTCAAAAAGAGTTAACCATATTATAACCCACGAAAGGTGAAAAATAAAGGCATAAGGATAGCGTGAGTTTGTCTTGACAATCAGGGCGTAATTGCATACAATGTTAATAGTCTTTTCACTGAAAGACCGACACGGCGGCTGTGGCGAAGAGGTTAACGCACCGGATTGTGGCTCCGGCACTCGAGGGTTCAAGTCCCTTCAGTCGCCCCATGGATGGGCTATGGCCAAGTGGTTAAGGCATCGGACTTTGACTCCGACATCGGTGGTTCGAATCCACCTAGCCCAGCCATTTTTCTTTTACGCGGGTGTGGCGGAACTGGCAGACGCGCTAGACTTAGGATCTAGTTCTTCGGAGTGCAGGTTCGATTCCTGTCACCCGCACCATCACACACAAACACAACTTTCGAGTTGTGTTTTTTGTTTGACAAACCCATCAAAAAAACGTTGAATTTCCATGTAATATGTAAAAATGAAAGAATTATAGTGAACCCATATGGCTATTCAAACGCGCATCGGGTATGATAAAGATAAGGTATGTAGAAAGGATGATACCCATGAACGCCGACATTGTGTATGTGGAACTTCCGATTCATGATATTGACGGGACGTTACGGTTTTACCGCACCCTGTTTGGCTGGCGCATCACGGAAAGCTTCCTATCTGAGCGACGTTACTTCATGTTTGAAACACCCGGTGGGTGCTTATCCGGCGGGTTTGATGCCAAGAAAAAGCCCACAAAAACCGGTCCGACGCTGTACATTGGATGCACCGACATCAGCGCGCTTTTGCCTAGAATCGGGGACTTCAAAGGCGCACGCGTGGTGAAACCGCGCACCGCCGTCGGTGGGGATTACGGCTTTTATGCGCTGATTGAAGACCCAAGCGGCAACGTCATCGGCCTCCAAGAGGACGAGAAAGACGCCTGATGGAAACCCTACATAAAGACGAAAAACGCATTCGCAAGATCAACGCCTTCATGCGTGAACTGACGAATGCGAAGCCCGCAGAGAAAACCGCAATCGTGAATCAATACCGCGATATCCTCGATGCCATACGGCCCATCGATCTGTTTTACGTGGAGGCATACCGCGAAAACACAAGCCTTTCTGTCGGCGACATCAAAGCGCAGGCGAACCGTTTCGTCAACGTTTTCCGGAAGGGCTTAAGCGCGCATGCGATGGAAACACACGACCACCCTTTCTTTGCGCATTTGCTTGAAGAAAACAACGCCGTGCTCAACCACATGCAAGGGATGAAAAAACACTTTAAAGAGGGGGCGATTTCCGACCATCGCGAGGCGCTTATTAAAGGCTTTGAAGCGTGTGAGGTGTTCGAGAAAAAGTTCGTCAAAAAAGAAAACATTCTCTTTCCCGCGATCGAATCAAAAGCGCCCTCGACCACACCGCTCAAAGTCATGTGGTCGCTTCACGATGATGCGAGAGCCTTGCGTAAGCGCATCTTACGTGGCCTTGAGAGGATGGATGACGAGACGAAACTCAAGACGGATATCGGTGAGTACTACTACCTCATCTACGGCATTGTCGATAAGGAACGCTTTATCTTATTCCCAGTAGCCGACGGGTTGCTTGGGGATGACACACGCGACTCCTTGTTGGAGGAATGTTTTGACATCGGCTATGCATTCATCGCCCCCACACCGCCTGCATTGTCGACCAAAGCGAAAACAGAAGCTGATGATGGACGGTTCACAAGTCGAACCGGCACGCTTGATTTTGATCAACTCGAAGGGCTCTTAAACCACCTCCCCCTCGACATCACCTTCGTCGATACAGACGATAAAGTTCGCTACTTCAACGAAACCGGCGAGCGTCATTTCCCGAGGAGCCCATCGGTTATCGGGCGCTTGGTCGAACACTGCCACCCACCAAAAAGCGTCGACACGGTGGTGAAAATCGTCGAAGCGTTTAAACGGGGAGACCAAAGCGTCGCGACGTTTTGGATTCGTTTCAAAGAACGGTTTTTGTTTATTCGATACGTTGCGGTACGTGACACCGAAGGGAACTACCTAGGGGTCTTAGAAACCTCACAAGACGTGACGGATGTTCGTGAACTACAGGGTGAACGCCGCTTACTCACATGGGAGGACGACGCATGACTTTTTACGATGATTTCGCAACGCATTACGACAAGATATTTCCATACCAAGAAAAAATAGCGACATTTTTAACGCGCATCTTACCCGCTGGAAAGGTGCTTGATATCGCCTGCGGAACCGGCGCATACGCACGTGAACTCGCGCGAAGGGGTCGCGAGGTTCATGCGGTGGATTTAGACGCGGCAATGATACGTGAGGCGAAGGTGCGCGATACAGATAAGCGCGTTGCCTACCGCACTGGCGACATGCAAGATATCAAAGAACGTGGCATCTACGATGGCATCGCCTGCATTGGTAATTCGCTCGTGCACCTGCCTGATGCGACGTCGATTGAAGAAACCCTCACGCGCTGGCATGCGGCGTTAAAGGATGAGGGTGAACTGGTGATTCAGATCATCAACTACGATCGCATTCTCAATCAGAATGAGATAGGGTTGCCGACGATCGAACGCGAAGGGTACCGTTTCGAACGACGCTATGAACAGGGTGGTTCACACATCTGGTTCGACACGACCTTGATAACACCCGATGAAAAACGTTACGACAACCGGGTGAAACTCACCCCGATTCGCCCTAACAATTTGGTGGCTATCCTTCGGCGTGTTGGCTTTAACAGCATCGCTGTCTATGGAGGCTTCGATGCCAGTGCGTTTGTGAAAGAAACATCGATTCCCTTGGTGCTGCAAGCATCCAAACACGCTCAAAAAACCGAACCACAAACGTACCGTTTCCTCGATGACGCCAACGAAAAAAGCACTGCCGCAAAGGCAGTAATCACCCAACTTCCTTCGTGGTTTGGCATCGAATCGGCTAACGATGAGTACATCAAAAACGTTGCCACCATCCCGGTTGCGGTGTGTGAAATCGATAAGCACGTTGTCGGCTTTATGGCCTACCGCCCGACGAGCGACGCCGCCGTTGAACTCTATGTCACGGGTGTGCTTGAGGCGTACCACCGTCGAGGAATCGGCAAACACTTGCTTCGGATGACCGAACTTCACGCGGTTCAAAACGGCTATCAATATTACACCGTAAAAACGCTAGACCCATCAAGAGAAAATACAGATTATGCGAAAACACGTATGTTTTACGAACAAAACGGCTTTGTTAAACTGGAGACATTCAAAACCCTTTGGGATTTATCAAACCCGTGTTTGATGATGATTAAACCATTATAGAAGAAAGCGAGCACACCAATGAAAATTAAAATTGTTTATTATTCGCAGACGAACTTTACGAAGTCCGTCGCCCTCCGTTTGGAGGAAGCATTACAAGAAAAAGGTCATGATGTTGTG
Organism: Candidatus Izemoplasma sp.; assembly: GCA_007132465.1. Lineage (GTDB taxonomy): Bacteria > Bacillota_I > Bacilli_A > Izemoplasmatales > Izemoplasmataceae > SLQR01. The sequence goes on along the minus strand of SLOP01000032.1, from coordinate 31,571 downwards.
TTAGAACCCATCACCACCATCAGCGAGAAACCGCAAACGGAATCGCCCCCGCGACTTCAACAGACACCGACGCTAGATGACTGTGACGTCGCCATTCTCGGTTCACCGGTCTGGGCGTTTTCGCTGTCAGGTGTCATGAAGGCCTACCTTGACACGCTCGAAGAAGCCCCCCATGACACGTTGCTGTTTGTGACGGAGTTTTTTCCTTTTCCATGCCTTGGTGGAAACCGGGCGCTCCGGGTGATGGCGAAAAAACTTCGCAGCAAAGGCGCACATCCGAAGACGCTTGGCGTTTGGAATCGCGCGCGTAAAAAGCGTGGTCCGAGACAGATTGAGGCGATCGTGCAAGCGGCGCTATCGAGCCTCGACCACGAGGGGTAGAAAAAAACCACTTCAGCGATGAAGTGGTTTTTTATCGTTTGGATGCGACCGCCAACAAAAGCGCAAGTTCTCGAACGGTCTTACAGGCGACGATGGTGGAGACACCGGAGGCATCGTAATCGGGTGACAACTCGACGATATCGGCGCCGACAAAACGCAAACCCCGCATCGCCGTAAACGCATCTAATAATTCCTGGTATGTGACGCCGCCGGGTTCCGGCGTGCCGGTGCCACTCATAATCGAGGGGTCGAGGACGTCGAGGTCGAGCGTTACATACACCGGTGCCTCACCTATGTTGTCGACGACGTGCTTGATTGACGAGAAATCAAAGGGGTGAAAATCGTTGTGACGTCGGCCGAAGGTGAACTCAGCAGCCGTGCCTGAGCGGATGCCCAATTGGTGGATACGGTCATCACCAAGCAGGTCATGGACGCGACGCATGACCGTAGCATGCGAGCGCTTTTCACCCAGGTAATCGTCGCGCAAATCGGCATGGGCGTCAAGTTGAATCACATGAAGGTCAGGGTGTTTTACCACCAACGCTTCAATCGCGCTAAGCGTCAACAAATGCTCGCCGCCGAGCATCAATGGCGTTTTACCATCATGAAGCAACCTGGTGACATGGTTTTTCACGATGCAGAGGGCTTTATCGGGGTTGCCGAAGGGGATGGTTACGTTGCCCACATCGGCCAAGGTGTAATGCTCGAGATCATCATTGGCGTAGGGCGAATAGGTTTCAATGCCGTCTGACTCCAACCGGATACGCGCCGGCGCAAAGCGCGTCCCTGGACGATAACTTGTCGTACCGTCAAACGGGACGCCAAACAAAACCACCTGAGCTTTTTCGTACGGGCCGGTGAACCCCATGAAAACCAACGGGTTAGCGCGCATTGTGAAGGGCCTCCTTAACGTAGGTTGGAAGCATAAACGCGGCTTTGTGAAGATCGCTGTTATAGTATCGCGTGTGCAGATTAAACGTTTCCCATTTTGCCGGTTGATGGTCATTGATGGGATGGTATCGTTTCGACGCAAACCCAAATAGCCAATGGCCTGATGGGTATGTGGGTTGATGGAACTGGTACACCTCAGAGATGGCAAACAACGCATTGATTTTCTCGTGTGCGCGGACCATTTCCCGACGTTCTTTGTCGAAGTAAGGGGATTCATGTTGGTTAATCAGGATGCCGTCATCGCTTAAAGCGCGGTAACACGCTTGGTAAAATGCGTGTGAGAACAGCCCTTCGCCGGGACCGATGGGATCGGTTGAGTCGACGAGGATGAGGTCGTAACGACCGGCTTTGGCACCGTTCACAAAGGCAAGCCCGTCTTCGAAATGAAGCCTGATGCGCGGGTCGGTGTCGAGGGCATGGGCGGTTTGCGGGAGATGGTCTTGGCACAAACGAACGACGCGTTCGTCAATTTCCACCATGTCGATGGTTTCGATGTGTTGATAACGGGCCACTTCTCTGGCGGTGCCGCCATCGCCACCGCCGATGATGAGGACGTGACGAATAGTGGGGTTCACGGCCAAAGGCACATGGCTAATCATGTCGTGGTAAATGAACTCATCTTTTTCATTGGCCATCATCAACCCGTCGAGCGTGAAGAAGATGCCCAGGGTGATTGAACGGTAAAAGTCAATGGTTTGAAAAGGTGTTTTTTCATGATGAATATGGTCGACGTCGGCAATCGTTAAATGCACATCGTCGGTCCATTTCTCGGTATAAACGGTTTTTTTCATAAGGACCTCCTTTAAGGGTTAAGCACGTTGATATGGATTCCATCGCGGCGTTGATGGGCGCCGATGAGGACGTTGCCTTCGCGCTCAAGGTAACGGTAGTCGTTGATGATTTGGGCGGTGATACGCTCACCCGGAACGACTAGTGGCACCCCCGGCGGGTAAACCATGATGCTGTCGCCGGCGATCATCCCTTCGCTTTCGCTGAGCTTGAGGAGCGAGCTAGGCTGGAAAAAGGCGTGGCGTGGGGTGTAGACCATCTCAGGGATGTGGATGCTGACTTTTCGGACCGGCGCTTTTCGGTTCAGGTCGTAGTCCTTGGTAAACGCCTGAAACGCTAGGAAAAGGTGTTCGAAGGCGGCTTTATCGTCACCGAGGGACCCCACGGCGAGCACGACGTGTGATTCGCCGAGTTCGAGTTGAAGGTTGTGTTTGGATTTAAAGTAATCGTAGGCCTTGAATCCGCTGATGCCGTAGGCGCTGATGTCGACGGTGATTTTGGTCGGGTCGAAACCGCAGGCCGCATCGCCGTCCAGTCGGTCCGTGTCGAGTACCTCTAGGCCGTTGAGGGCACCAATGTTCTTTCGTGCCGTGGCGATGAGACCGAGAAGGTCGGTAAAGCGTTGTTTGCCTTCCAAGGCCAGTTGTCGGCGGGCGATATCCAAGGAGGCAAGCAGCAAGTAACTTGCGCTGGAGGTTTGAAACACGTTGATGGTGGATCGCACGTAGCTTTTTTTAATCCGCGTGCCCTGATGCAGCAAAATCGAACTTTGCGTCAACGAACCGCCCGTTTTGTGCATGCTGATGGTGGCCATATCGGCACCGAGTGCCATGGCTGAAGGAGGAAACGCCTCGTGTAATGAGAAATGGCTGCCATGCGATTGGTCGACAAGCACCGGGACGTTTCGTGCGTGGGCAATGTCGATGATGGCTTTGAGGTTCTGTGTGTAACCGAAGTAGGTCGGGTGCAACAAGAAAAGCGCCTTGGCATCAGGATGTGTATCGAGCGCGCGCTGAACGGATTCTACGGTGACGCCCATGGAAACCCCGCTGCGATCGTCGTTGAGGGGTTCAAGGTAGACGGGATGGGCTCCGGACAACACCAAGGCATTGTAGGTCGATTTGTGGGCGTTGCGCGGCATGATGATTTTATCGTAATCGCCACAGGTGGAAAGGATCATGTTTTGCACACCGCTGGTGGAACCGTTGACGAGAAAAAACGCGTGGTCGGCACCGAATAAATCGGCGGCTAACGCTTCGGCTTCGGCGATGACACCGGTTGGGTTGGATAAGGAATCAAGTTCTTTCATGCTGTTGACGTCGAGTTTAAAGATGGTTTCGCCGACCGCGTCTTTAAACGCTTCAGGAATGGCTTTGCCGAATTTGTGACCGGGCACGTCAAAAGGCGTGGCGCCGCTTGTTAGCCCGTAATCGATGAGGGCATTGAAAAGCGGTGCGTCGCTTTGGTTATTTTTCATAGAGGTTCATTCCGTAGTAAATCTCTTTCATTTCGCGTTTAAGGCTGTTGAGAAGACTTTCTTGACGGCGCGGTGGAAGCTCATCTTTATGCTTGCCAAAAAGGTAGTTGTCCAGGTTGAGCTCTTTCAGCATCATTTTGGTGTGAAAGATGTTTTCTTGATAGATGTTGACGTCGATCATTTTGTAGCGTTTGACCGTGTCGTCGTTGATGTAGTCTTGAATGGTGTCGATGTCGTGGTCGATGAAGACTTTTTGGCCGTTGGCGAGGCGGGTGAAACCGCGCACGCGATAATCGACGGTGATGATGTCGGAGTCGAAACTGCCAATCAAGATGTCTAGGGCGTTGAGCGGAGAGATTTCACCGCAGGTGGACACGTCGATGTCGACGCGGAAGGTTGAAATCCCTTTTTCGGGATGACTTTCAGGGTAGGAGTGGACAGTGATGTGAGATTTGTCGAGGTGGCCGACGACGGTGTGGTTTATCGGACTGATGACGCCGCGGTTGCAAGAGTCGTCGATGGCGTGGACGGGGACTTCCTCTTCACTGATTAAGATGGTGACACTAGCGCCTTGGGGCTCGTAGTCCTGTTTGGACACGTTGAGAATGTTGGCACCGATGCGGTCGGTCACGTTTTCGAGGATTTCGGTGAGGCGTTTGGAGTTGTAGACCTCGTCGATGTACTCGATGTAGGCTTCGCGCTCGGCTTTGGTTTCCGTGATGCAGACATCGTAGATGTTGAAGGAAAGTGATTTTGTGAGGTTGTTGAAGCCATAAAGGGCGAGTTTAGGTTTTTCCATGCGGCCCCTCCTTAACGTGATTTTAATGCGTCTTTTAGGGCGTTGACGCGGTCAATTCTTTCCCAAGGTAAGTCAAGATCATTTCGTCCAAAGTGTCCGTATGCAGCAGTCTGTTTGAAAATCGGCCGTTTCAAGTCGAGCATCTCAATGATGCCGCGTGGACGCAAATCGAACACGCGTTTCACAGCGCTGACAAGCGCATCGTTATCAACCGTTGTGGTGCCGAAGGTGGCGATGCCAATGCTTGTGGGCTCGGCGACACCAATGGCGTAAGATAGTTGAATTTCACAGCGTTTAGCAAAACCGGCCGCAACGATGTTTTTGGCGACATAGCGCGCAGCGTAGGCCGCGCTTCGGTCTACCTTGGTGGCGTCTTTTCCGCTGAACGCGCCGCCGCCATGGCGGGCGTAGCCGCCGTAGGTGTCGACGATGATTTTTCGCCCGGTTAATCCGGCGTCGCCCAAGGGACCGCCGATGACGAACTTACCGGTGGGGTTGATAAAAATCTTTGTGTTGTCGTCGATAAGGTCGGCAGGGATGATCGCGTTGATGACGTGTGTGCGAATGTCCGCATGAATGAGCTCTTGTTTGACGTTGGGGGCATGTTGGGTAGACACGACGATGGCGTCGCAACGAAGCGGTTTACCGTCATCGTCAAACTCGACGGTGACCTGGGTTTTCCCGTCGGGGCGCAAATACGACAGCGTGCCGTCTTTACGGACGTTAGCAAGTCGGCGTGCGAGTTTGCTCGCGAGCACCGCGGTGAGCGGCATGTACTCGTCGGTTTCATCGGTGGCGTAACCAAACATAATGCCTTGATCACCGGCACCTTGTTCGAGGTATGCGCCTTTGCCTTCGTCAACGCCTTGGGCAATGTCGGGAGACTGTTCGTCAATGGCGACTAAAACACCCATGGTTTCGGCGTCAAAACCGTATTTTCCACGGTCGTATCCAATCTCCTTGACGGTGCTTCGGACAATTTTTTGAATGTCGACATACGTGGTGGTCGTGATTTCACCCATCACCAGCACCAGGCCGGTTGTGACGGCGCATTCGCATGCGACGCGTGCGTCAGGGTCGTCTTTGAGGATGTTATCGAGAATCGCATCGGATATTTGATCGCAGATTTTGTCTGGATGCCCTTCAGTAACTGATTCCGATGTGAAGAGTCGTTTGTTTTCCATGGGTATCGTTCCTTTCTAAATCATAGTCGATACTATTGTATCAGATGCGCCATGAAACGCAAGTAAAATATAACAGTATATTTAATTATAAAGTATAGTAAAAGTAAACAAACCGTGGGTGAAAAGAAAAAGCGTAAACTGCTTTACGCTTCAAGGGCTCGTATTACCTCCTCGGCATGGTCTTTGACTTTGACGTTTCGAAACGATTGAATCACACGACCCGTTTCATCGAGGATGAAGGTTGCCCGCTCAATGCCGAGGAAGGTTTTTCCGTATAGTTTTTTGTTCTTCCAGACGTCGAAGGCTTTGATGAGTTTGCGATTGGGATCGCTTAGCAGCATGAGGTCGAGGTCGTGTTTGTCGCAAAAGTTTTGGTGGGATTTAACGGAGTCTTTGCTGACGCCGATGACGTGAGCACCGCGTTTGAGAAACTCAGCTTTTGCGTCGCTAAACGCTTTGGCCTCCAGGGTGCAACCGCTGGTGTTGTCTTTGGGGTAAAAGTAAAGCACGACTTTTTGACCGAGGTAATCGCGGAGTTTATGTGTTTTTTCGTCGTGGCCTTGGAGTTCGATATCGAGATAATCCATGGGTTTTCGCTCCTTCTTTTTTTGTTTGCGTGGCACGGGATCGTAACCGCCTTTTGACAAAGGGTTACAGCGGAGGATGCGTGTGATAGATAACCACAGAGCCACGGGAAAGGACCGCGTTTGAAACGCTTCTTTAGCGTAGTTGCTGCAGGTTGGACGGTACCGACATGTTGGTGCGCGACCGCGCGTGATATGCTGGTACCAATCGATAAACCGAATGGCGAGTTTCCGCATGGCAACACTCCTCACATCAATCATACCAAAGGCCGCCCTGTTTGTCGATGAAGACGGCTTGAACTGCCCTGATAATCATAGACATCAAGGGCCGTTTATGGTAAAATGGCTTGTGGTGATAATGATGGCGAAAACGACCGATGTCGAAGCCTTCTATGCATACATCGACGCCGTGGCTGGCGCCGCTAAAGAAACGTTGGGAATCACGTACCTCGAGGGTGTCAACGACGCCCTTGATTATTTGCTAGATGACACCGTGAAGCGCGACATCGACGATGCACTTCTCGCCACGTATCACCAAGCGAAAGCGTCTGTGCGCGACCGGGCGTTCGAAAAAGAGACCGTGCGCAAAGCGGTTCAGCTGGCGTTGCTTAGAGGGTTTAAGGATGCGCGCATCACCAACGCACAGATGACGCCAGACAGCATCGGCATGTTTATCGCTTACCTCGTTGATCGTTTGTATCCGAACGAGAATCCAAAAACGGTGTTCGACCCGCTCATTGGGACGGCGAACATGGCAGTCACCATGGCGCTACAACTTGACACACCCATGCGTATCGTTGGCGTGGATGATGATTGGCTCATGTGCACGCTCGCCCGTAACCTGTGTGATGCCATGGACATTGAGAACCAAGTGTTCCACCAAAACACAGTGACTTACGAAGGCGGGGCGTTTGATCTCATTGTGACGGATTTTCCGCCACACAAGCTTGATGATCCGCTGGGCTATTTCCCCTATCCGGTAATTTTGCACCACCTGGACCACCTACGTGAAGGCGGATACTTTATCGCACTCATTGAGAACGATTTCTTCAGTCAGAAGAAACACACGCTGTTTCGCGAAAAACTGATGGAAAAAGCGCACCTCTTTGGTCTTGTGAAGCTGGATGAGACCATGTTCACGACGCATCCGAAAAGCGTGCTTATCGTAAAGAAAAAAGTAGATAAAGACGAAACCAAGGACGATTTCCTTCTTGTGGACCTTCCACCGTTTACCGACGAGGAAGCTTTTCAGAAGGCATTAGTCAACATGAATCACTGGTTTCAAAAGAAAGCGAGAGATGTGCAATGAAAATCATGGCTGTAAACGCAGGAAGTTCCTCACTCAAATTTCAATTGCTCGAGATGCCCGACGAACGCGTCGTGGCCAGTGGTGTGGTTGAGCGTATTGGATTGCCCAACGCCGTGTTCACCATTAAAGTGAACGGAGAGAAGCACTCGGAAACACTGGAAATTCCGGATCACACCATCGCCGTCAAGATGCTTCTTAAGCAGCTTGTGGAACTGAAAATTGTCAAATCGTTTGATGAAATCAAAGGCGTCGGCCATCGTGTCGTGCATGGTGGCGAGAAGTTTAGTGATTCGGTGCTAATCGACGACGAAGTCCTCGATGCCATCAACGAAGTCAGCGATCTCGCACCGCTTCATAATCCGGCGAACTTGACCGGCATCAAAGCATTTAAGGTCGCACTTCCTGATGCGCCGATGGTCGCCGTGTTTGACACCGCGTTCCACCAGACGATGAAAGAAGATGCCTACATGTATTCAACACCGTATGAATGGTATGAGAAATACGGTGTGCGCAAGTACGGTTTTCATGGCACAAGCCATAAATACGTTTCGCAACGCGTGGCGACCATGCTCAATAAGGACATAAAAGCACTCAAGACCATCGTCTTACACATCGGCAACGGCGCGAGCATCTGTGCCGTTGACGGAGGCATCAGTGTTGACACTTCAATGGGGTTTACGCCACTTGCTGGCATTCCCATGGGGACACGCAGCGGCGACATCGATCCGGCGATTGTCGAGTACATCTCGACAAAAGAGAACAAAACCGTCCAACAAGTTATGAACGATTTGAACAAGAGTTCGGGATACCTTGGCGTATCACGTGTTTCCAGCGACTCTCGTGATCTTTGGGACGCTGCTTACAAAGGCGATAAACGCGCCTTGCTGGCAATCCAAAAACAAGCGAAAATGATTGCCGATTACATTGGCGCGTACGTGCTGAGAATGGGTGGCGTAGATGCCATTGCGTTCACCGCCGGCGTTGGTGAAAACGCACCGAACACACGAGAAATGATTGTCGAGCGCTTGTCTGCGCTGGGGACGGAATTGGACCACAAAGCCAACGAAGTTCGCGGCGTCGAACGCGTCGTTTCGACCGCGGCATCGAAGGTGACGCTGTTGGTGGTTCCGACCAACGAAGAAGTCATGATTGCTCGCGACACCTTGCGTTTGATGGAAGAAAGCGCGTAACGCAAAAACCCGACAAGCAAAAAGCCGTGAGATGCGTATCATACGAATGAGGAGGTATGATATGAAAATCATGGCTTTTATATTGGCAATCATGGCGCTTGCATCGCACGATGTATCCGCCACCAGCAACACAGACACGGTGCTCGGAAGCGACATCACCGTTGAAACCGAGCGACAGGGTGACACCAACGTAATGCGTATCCGAGTGCGTGGCGAACACCAGTTCGATGTCACCGTTGAATCGCAGACGCGCCGCTACACACCGTCACATATCACCACCGATGGCGAGCATTTCGTGTTGGCCGGATTTGCCATCCAAACCGATGGCGACACGCGACGCTACGTGGCCTTTATTCACGTTTATGACACCGAAGGAAAGGCTGTTTACACGTGGTACACCGAGGAAAATCACCAAGAGGTTCGTGGTGTTTTTTTGCTTCACGACACGTTGATTTTCCAAGTCGATGAACACGTCGAGATGGATGAACGCCGCACCTTATCGCTTCAAGCCACCCACTTTATGATTATTGATTTTGCCACCGGGGCGATGCGTTCGACCAGCTTCAACGAAGCGCTGCCACATGTGGAGAGGTGCGACACCCTTTTATGTCTGTATTATTATGACACATATCCGCCGCGTTATGGCCTCGATGCGGAACTTAACGTGCTTACCGCAGACGCGGTGTATGGCATTACCCCACACGCCACCTACACGCGCGAAGTTGAGGGCTTTGTGCTTAATCCCGGCCTGTTGAATGATGAACTTGTACACGGAGCTTTTTCGGTGGCGTATCCTGGGCACTACGAACTGCATTATGCTGGAAAAATCCTGCCTTTCACGGTCGAACCCATTATTGAAGGTATCGAAGCAGGAGATGTGGTCGCGCCTGGGGTGATGGTTGTGGTGATGGAAGGATACGTGCGACTGAACGGTCAACCCTTCACAAGCGGCGAAACAATCGAAGCACCGGGACATCACGAGTTGACGGTTGAAGGGCTCGGAGGTTACAAGAAAACCTTGAACTTCACTGTTACATCGAACCTCAAAGGCATTTACGATGGCAACCGTTATGACACCCCGCAAACCTTAACGTTTAACGGCACGGGCTTTTTGAATGGACGCTTGGTTGAATCCGGGGTCGTCGTGGATGAACAAGGCCATTACACACTGGAGATATTCGGCGTTAACGATTACCGTGAAACCCATGCGTTTGACATCGAAATGCAAGAATCCAACACCAACCGCGAGATGATCATATTGGAAGTCGGTTTGTTTGCGGTGGGCACGGTGTTAATTGCGGGTGGTGTGTGGTGGTCTTGGCGTAAGAAAACCTGCTAAAAACCCGCCCCGAAAACCGGGGCGGGATTTTTATTGTCCTCGCGCAGCGAGGGTGAAACGTGGTACAATGGTATCGACAAAGAAGGTGGGATGCCTGTGACCTTGCCAAGCGTTTTCGTCGAGAGCGGATACAGTTTTTCGGGGTCAAACATCACCGTGGAATGGCTGATTGAACATGCTAAGGAAACCGGTCAGGATTCGGTGGTATTAACCGATAATCGCATGCACGCGGCTTATCGATTTCTTCAAGAAGGTGCCGCGGCTGGGTTGAAGACGGTGTTGGGCTTGCAATGCCGACTTGAACCGCTCTTTGATGGACCCTACATTCACGTGGTTGCCTACGCGCAATCCACGCGGGGATACAAGAGTTTAATGAAAATTGCATCCTTGCAAAGCTTTAATAAGACGTTGTCGTTTTCGTTGTATAAAAAATACGCAAACGAGGTGACGACGGTGTTAGGTGTCCACGAAGGCGAAGGACGCACAACATGCGAAAACCCCCGCGGGTTCCAGCAACTCACCGAAGCACTCAAAGCCATCACCACCACGCTTTACGTGGCCGATCATCCGGCCTACGCATTGCCTGAAGACGCTAAGGTCAAACGGTTGCCCACGGATTATGTGAAATACCGCGAAGGTCAAGATAAAGACGTTTACCACGCGCTGCGACGCATCTTCCAATTGCCCGTCGATCACACCGTTGATGACGTTGATGCGCACGGAGATTCCACGCAGAAACACCGCACGTTGGATGAGGCAGACGCTCACACGCTAACGACCTTCATCACCGAGCATACCATCACGCTTGATTTGGCCTCACCGAGTTTACCCACCTACCCTGATACACAAGGGTTGTCAAGCGACGGGTATTTGGCTGCGTTGGCTCAAAAAGGCTTGGACAAACGGCTTAAACATACGCAAAAGGACATGACGCCGTATCGACGGCGATTAAAAGAAGAGCTCGAAACCATTCACACCCTTGGCTATGACGACTACTTCCTTATTGTGTGGGATGTAGTGCGCTATGCGAAGCAACGCGGCATGCTCGTCGGCCCAGGACGAGGCAGCGCGCCCGGCAGTTTGGTTGCATACGCCCTTGGCATCACCGACGTGGACCCCTTGCAATACGGCCTTGTCTTTGAACGTTTTTTGAACCCGGCACGACAAAGCATGCCCGACATCGACATTGATTTTCCCGACTATGCCCGTGACGAGGTTATCGCCTACACACGAACGCGTTATGGCAATGAGTTTGTGTCGACGATATGCACGTTTGGTACCTTTTTGAAAAAAAGCGCGCTCAGGGAAAGTGCCCGTGTCTTTGAGGTGGCGCCAAAGCATGTGGAAGAAATGGCGCGGCGGCTCGACAAATATTCGTCGATTGCCCTGATGGTTAAGGCTGACAAAGATGTGCAAAACCGCATCTCACAACACGAAAGCATCGCCGAGTGGCTGCGCGTCGCCGCACGCATTGAAGGGCTACCCAAGCACGTTGGCACGCACGCGGCCGGCATTGTGCTCACGCACGAACCCCTGATTGAATACACCCCGATTCAACCCGGGTTAAACAACAGTCACCAAACACAATACGAGCAACAAGACCTCGAACACATGGGCCTCCTTAAGATGGACTTCTTAGGATTGAGAAATTTAACATTCATCGAAACCGTGCTTGGTGACATCGAACGTCACATCGGTAAACGTGTGAACATCTACCGCGTAAACTTGGATGACAAAAAGACGTTCACCATGCTGCGGGAAGGTTCGACCAGCGGCATTTTCCAACTTGAATCCCGCGGCATGCGACGCCTCATACGCGACATGAAAATCCGTTCGTTTGACGATATCGTCACCATCTTAGCGCTGTTTCGTCCCGGCCCGATGGAGAGCATCGACACCTATTTGCGACGCCGGCAGAAAAAAGAACCGGTGCGCACCCCGCACCCATCCTTAGACGCGATACTGCGTGACACCGAAGGCATATTGCTTTATCAGGAACAAATCATGGCCATGGCAGCGGCATTTGCGAACTATTCGATGAGCGAAGCGGATTTGTTGCGCCGTGCCGTCAGCAAGAAGGACGCCGAAGGCTTGGAAAACGAACGAAAACGGTTTGTGAGAAAAGCCGTCCAAGCGGGACGCGACCACCAGCTCGCCGATGAAATCTACGATTACATTGTTAAGTTCGCTAACTACGGATTCAATAAGAGCCATTCGGTCGCCTATGCCATCATCAGTTACTGGATGGCGTATCTTAAAGCCAATTACCCCGCCTACTTCGTTGGCGTGTTGATGCAACGCGCTCTTGCCAACGAGACATTGATGCGTGAGTACATTCGCGAAGCGACACACCACGGCCTCACGGTTATGGCGCCTGACATCAACCTCAGCACCGACCGCTTTACGCATCATAAACACGCACTATATTATCCGTTGACTGGCATTCGAAACGTCGGTAAGAGCGTGCTCCAAGCGATTGAGGAAGCACGGCAAGACAAACCCTTTGCGTCGTTTGCGGATATGGTTGAACGGACACGAGGCACGGTGAACCGCCGAACCATGCAATCGCTTATTTTTGCCGGCGCCTGCGATGGGTTCAACCTGACCAAACAGACCATGATCGAAAACCTTGAGGCGCTCGATCATTACATCGAGTATCAGGGTGCTGAGGCACTAAACGAGTTCGTGTATGATAAGAAAGCAGAGTTTGATGACGCGTTGTTGAAGGAAAAAGAGCTGGAGTGCCTTGGGTTTAATTTGACACACGACCCTATACGACGCCATCTTTCAGCACTCAAGCGGGCCAAAATAACGCCCTCAAAAATCACGCGGCGCCATCGCGACCAGCGTCTCGAACTGACCGCCGTCATCGCTGAGGTGAGGGAAATCACCACCAAGAAGGGTGATGCGATGGCTTTTGTGACCTTAGAAGACGACGGCGGGAAACTCGATGCCGTCTGCTTTCCTAAAACTTATGGCGTCTATGGTGAGCGATTGTTGATCGGTGCGTTGCTGAGGTTGGCGGGAAGCGTTAAACTAAAAGAAGAGCGGCTGCAATTTGTGATTGAACGTGTGGGTAAAACAACGGAATAATTACATAAGATGAAGGTGATTCCATGAAAAACATCGCAGTGTTGACATCAGGCGGCGACGCGCCAGGCATGAACATGGCCATTCGCGCCGTCGTGCGAAGCGGGTTCCATCACGGATTCAACGTGTATGGCGTTTATAACGGGTTTAAAGGCTTGGTGGAAGATGACATCAAGAAAATGACGCGCGAAACGGTATCTCGTATTTTGAACCGCGGCGGCACCATTTTGGGAAGCGCCCGTTACGAAGCATTCAAACAAGTCGAGGTTCAACAACGCGCCGTCGAAAACTTGAAGCGGCGAAACATTGACGGATTAATTGTCATTGGCGGTGACGGGTCATTTCGCGGGGCACGTGACCTACACACGTTAGGCATCCAATGCATTTGTCTCCCCGGCACCATCGATAATGACATCGCCTCCACCGACTACACCATCGGTTTTTTCACCGCGTTAAACACGGCGGTTGAATCGATTGACAAACTACGTGATACGTCATTTTCACACCAGCGGTGTAGCGTGGTCGAAGTGATGGGACGTCATTGTGGTGATTTGGCCTTGTACGCTGGAATTTCCGTGGGCAGCGAGTTCATCGTCACCCCAGAAACCGGCTACAACAAACAACAAACCATTGATGCCGTCAAAACCTCGTATCAGCGTAATAAACGCCATACGGTCGTCGTTGTGACCGAACACATGGTTGACATCAACGACCTAGCCAAGTCCATTCAAGAAGAGGTCGGCTACGAAACGCGCACGACCGTGCTCGGGCATGTGCAACGTGGTGGAACGCCAAGCGCATTTGATCGTGTGCTCGCAGCAGAGATGGCGGAATACGGTGTTGAGCTTCTGAGCCGCGGCATCGGTGGCCGCGTCGTTGGCCTTCGCGGCATGGATTATAAGGACTACGGCATTGATGAAGCCTTAACCATGAAAAAGACCATCTCCCGCAAACGTTATGGCATTGTGGGAAGATTGGTTCATTAGGAGGAATAGCATGATTCCATTCAATCAAACGAAGATTGTTTGCACCATCGGGCCAGCCACCGAAACCAAGGCGATGATGCGCGGCCTTGTGCAAGCCGGCATGGACGTGATGCGATTGAACTTCTCGCACTCCAACTATGAAGAACACAAAGCGCGCCTAGACACTCTGAAAGCCGTTAACGAAGAACTGAACACAACCGTCGCCTCACTGGTTGACACACGTGGACCGGAAATTCGCACACACACGTTCAAAGATGGTCAAGCGACGATCACCTTCGGTCAAAAAGTCGCCATTCACATGAAAGAAATCGTCGGCGATAACACGAAGTTCAGTGTGACGTACCCGGATTTGTACAAAGACATTGAAATCGGCGGCAGCATCATTGTCGACGACGGGTATTTGACGTTGAAAGTGGTCGACATCGATACCGACGCGAAAGTCGTGTTAACCGAGTCCTTCAACACACACACAATTCGTGATCGTCGTGGTATTAACGTTCCCGGTGTCGAGTTAAACCTCGAGTATTTATCGGAAAAAGACATGGAAGACCTTAAATGGGCCTGCGATCACGGCGCCGATTTCGTCGCAGCTTCGTTCGTCCGTCATGCCGATGACGTTACATTAATTCGCGATTTGTTGGATAATCACGGTGGCGAAGCAATCCAAATTATCGCCAAAATTGAGAACCAAGAAGGCGTGAACAACCTCGATGAAATCACCGACATCGTCGATGGCGTGATGATCGCCCGCGGAGACCTCGGCGTCGAAGTGCCGCCTGAAGAAGTCCCGGTCATCCAAAAGAACATCATCAAGATGTGTCATCGCAAGGGGAAAATAAGCATCACCGCCACACAGATGCTTGAAAGCATGCAGCTTCATCCACGGCCGACGCGCGCTGAAGTGAGCGACGTGGCCAACGCCATCTTGGATGGCACCGACGCCATCATGTTGTCGGGAGAGAGCGCCATCGGAAAGTATCCTGTGGAAAGCGTCAACGTCATGCACCACATCGCGAAGCGATTAGAAAAAGAAATCGACCGCACGGCCCTTATCCGTCGGGCATCGAAGACCGTCACAAACGACATTGCCAGCAACATCGCCATGTCGGTCGCACATTCGGTCATGCAAGGGCAAGCCAACATGGTCATCGCACCGACGGTGAGCGGCAACACGGCGCGTTTGTTGTCAAAGTTTCGACCGAACACGATGATTCTCGCGTTGGTGCCTGATGCGAAGAAAGCAAGAAGCCTTGCGCTTAACAGCGGCGTGAACGCGGTGCCATTTGCATTGCCAAAAGACACCGAAGCGCTGATGCGTATCGCCATAGATTACGTGCGAGACCACGAACTGGCAAAACCGGGAGACCGCATTGTCATCACCGGGGGGTTCCCCATCGGTACCCCAACCAACAGCTTACGAATTATCGATATCACTGAGGGCGATGAATAGCCCTCTTTTTTTTATGCCTTTCATATACTAAATCGACATCACCTATGATAAAATAAACCCGACCGACCGTTCGGTCGGGTGCAAGAAAGGATGGTTATCATGAAAAATCTCATTCAATTTTCAGTCAATAAAGCCATCACCGTGTTCATGGTTGTCATTGCCGTGGCCGTGTTTGGTTTCGTGTCGTTCACGCGGTTGACAACTGACCTTTTCCCAAACGTCAACATCCCCTTTGCGGTGGTGGTGACAACCTACCCGGGCGCTAGCCCAGAAGAGGTCGAAAGCGATGTTTCCATTCCGCTTGAACAAGCACTTCAGACCACGACCAACGTGGTTGAACTCACGTCGATGTCACAAGAGAATGTCTCGATGATGATGATTGAGTTTAACGCCGCGACCAACATGAACGCGGCAGTGGTTGAAATGCGAGAGAGCATTGGCCTCGTCCTCAACCAACTACCTGAGGAAGCGGGCAATCCAATGATCATCCGTCTTAACCCCGACATGATTCCAATCATGACCTTTAGCGTGACCTACGAGGGGAAAGACTTGCAAGCGTTAACCGATTGGGTCGACAATGAACTCGGACCGCAAATTGAACGCGTGCCAGGCGTGGCAAGCATGATGATTAGCGGCGCGTATGAAGCGGAGATCCGTGTGCTTCTCGATCAAGACGCCATCGATGTATTCAACAGTCAAATTGATGACTTAAACGCCATGCTTCCACCCGAAGATCAGATTGATTTTACGTTGGATAAAGCCTATATTGGCGATGTGTTAATGGGGCACGATTTCAGTTTCCCTGCCGGATTCGTGAGTGTTTCTGGTGTCGATTACCTTGTGCGCGTGGGCGACGCCATTGACTCGCTTGAGGAGATGGAAGATTTAATCATCGTTAGCTTGCCGGGCGCCTTGGATGACGTGAAGCTCAGCGACATTGCCGAGGTCACGTTCGCCCCGGCCGATGAACGCACGTACTCTAAGGTCAACGGTGAAAACGCGCTGACCATCGCCATCCAAAAAGGGTCTGAGTACGCCACCACCGACGTGACACAGGGCGTTAACGCGGTCATCGCTTCGATGATGGACGACGATGATGACATCAACGTCACGATGTTGTTCGATCAAGGCGAATACATCAGCGCGTCAACCGGCAGCGTCACTAACAACCTTATCATCGGCGGCGTTTTGGCGCTGATTATTCTCTTTATATTCCTGCGAAACCTCGGTGTCACGCTGATTGTCGGTGTGGCCATTCCCATCAGTTTACTGTTTGCTATTGTGCTGATATACCTGTCGGGCATTACGCTTAACCTCGTGTCGCTCGGTGGGCTCGCCCTCGGCATTGGCATGCTCGTGGACAACTCGATTGTGGTTATGGAAAACATCTTCCGCATGCGAAAAGAAGGGGCTTCACGCACCGAAGCAGCGATTGTCGGAACCTACCAAGTCGCCGGCGCCATCACCGCAAGCACCCTCACCACGATCGGTGTTTTCTTACCGATTATGTTTATTGAAGATTTTATCCGTGAAATTTTCTACCAGCTGGCCTTGACCGTCGCGTTTTCGCTCGCCGCGTCGTTGGCGATTGCCTTGACGCTTGTGCCGGCGTTGGCTGGCCGAATCATGCGCGAGAACAACGCCCCGGCTAAAACACGACAAAAACCCACGGTGTTCGAACGGCTGCATGAGGTTTATGGCCGCGCCATCGAGAAACTGCTCAAGTTCCGCGGATTGGTGATTGCCGGTGTGCTTGTGCTGTTTGCCGGTTCTGTGTTGCTTGCGACAGGGAGAGGGTTTGAGTTCTTCCCCACCAGCGATGAGGGCACGTTAACGATTTCTGTGGAAATGGACCCTGATGCGCCGCTTGATTTTGATGATTTTTCGAACACGCTTGATCGCTTGCACGATGATTTGCGCGATTTTGATGACGTAAAAACCGTCGGTATTTCACTGGGTGGTGGGATGATGGGCATGTTTGGCCAAACCGCCACCGACCGCGCAAACATCAACGTGGTTCTGCGCCCCGACCGCGACATGTCAACCGAAGCCTTCCGCGAGGCCGTCATCGAACTGCTTGATCGCGACTACGACACCTTGGTCTTCGAGGTGCAAGGAACCCAAGGTGACGTGGCGATGTTGACTGGACAAGGCATTCAACTGCGGTTGAAAGGCGCCGATTTGGATGTGCTTCGCGCTGAAGCGCTTGAACTGGTTGACATGTTGGAAAGCATCGACGGCTTAAGGGAAATTGATCCAGGCTTTGGCCGAGAATCACGAGAAATAAAAATCACCGTCGATAAACAAGCCGCCGCTCAGTACGTCGATATGCTGAGTGCCATGGACGGCAATCCTAAACCGCTCACCGTTGAATCCATCTGGATGATGGTGGCCGTGGAAATTGCCGGCGCACAACCCATCGGGAATGTGCGCTTGGATAATCGAAGTTATGCCATGTATGTGTATGAAGAAGGTGATGTGAAACGCAAGGAAATGAGCATAGAAGCCATCCAAAACACCGTGGTCGGTGTGAATTTAACCAGCATGGGTGGTGACTTTGAGTTCGTCACCCTCGGCGAGGTCGCCGAGGTGGTCATGCAACCGGGCTTTGCCACCATCACGCGTGTTGATGGTGTGCGTTCACTCACAATTAGCGCTGAGTACGCAAGCGGTGTCAACACCACACAAGTGGCGGCCGACGTCGCTCAGGCCTTGGAAGCACACATGTTACCCACGGGGTATACTGTGGACATTCTTGGCGAGGATGAAGAGATTCAAGCAGCCATTGAAACGTTGTTGTTGATGGCGGTGTTGGCGATTGCACTCGTTTACATGATCATGGCCAGCCAGTTCCAATCATTGCTTTACCCCTTCATTATCATGATTACCATCCCCCTAGCATTTACCGGCGGATTCCTAATTCTTTACATCTTCGGCATGCGCGTCTCCATCGTGGCGATGATCGGGTTGATTGTGCTGGCCGGTGTCGTGGTGAATAACGGCATCGTGCTGGTCGATTACATTAACCAACTGCGTGCCGGTGGCATGGAACTCAAAGAAGCTATTATCGAAGGCGGCAAGGTCAGAATGCGACCGATTTTCATGACCGCGCTGACAACCATTTTAGCCTTATCGGCGATGGCTATCGGTTTTGGTGATGGGGCTGAACTTATCCAACCGCTCGCCCTCACGGCGATCGGCGGTCTCATCTACGCGACGCTCTTGACCATCTTTGTCGTGCCATTGCTTTATTACAGCTTCACCATTCGTGGAAAATACATTTTTGGTGGGCTCTTTGCGTTTTTATCAGCCGCCGTTGCGGGTTACATGTTTTACGATAGCATGTGGCTTTATGGCATCATCGCAACCGCAGTAGCAGCTGTGTTTCTTATCATTACGTGGTTTTTACCAGATGCCCCCCTTCAAGTTAACACCGACGATAAAACAAGGACCACTGACGACAACGATGTCGAATCCTTTATCCAAGGGATGATGAAATAATGAAACCAAAACGCGAAGCGATTTTACGCATGGTGCTTGATTTTCTTACCAACGAGAAACACGAGAAACTCACGATATCCAACATTGCCAACGCCCTAGATATCGGTAAAAGCACGGTGTATGAGTACTTTGATGAAAAGGACGCCATGGTCGCCGAAGCGGTGGCCATGGCCATCGACGAGCAGGTGAGGTACTTGCTGGATGTCGAGGGGTTCGATGAGTTAAACTATGACGACGCAATCCGAACCCACATGCGGCGTTCATTCCACCTCGCACGCGAAAACAAGACCTTTGAAAAAATGATGCATAACGTGGATTTTGTGACGATTTCAGCCGATTATCGTGCGCAGATCGAACGCAAGGTGTTCGAGGTGTACCAGACCCTGCATGAACACGTTATGACGATTCTTCGTAAAGGCATCGACGAAGGTTTGTTGGGAGAGGCGGTGTCTGAACACCGCTTGCATGTCATCGAGTCGCTTCTCATTGGCAGCGTGTTTGCGGTGACCAACCCGCTTGCTAATCCCGATATTGCAGCGTTCATTGATGAAATTGCGCATTGTGTGACACAGCTGCATCAATAAAAAAACCGTTCGCTTTCACACCGAAAGCGAACGGTTTTTACCGTCGATGACACGACAGGTGCCGTGTCGATAATACGCCACATTGATGCCGTCTGATGTGGCGAAGACGAGAGCGTGTTTACCGACCTCTCCCGCCGCCACCCCCAAACGCAACGCGGCGTCATTGATGGCACGGTGGTGCGCCACCCCTTTTTTTACCACGGGAAAGTAGCATTTGGGTTTCACCGTGAATCGTTTCACATAAGCGCGTTTTAGCCGATCACGCATCGACACGGGGAGATGGTGTGTGTCGATGAAGGCATCAAGCGTCGCGTATAGTTCGTCGAGTTGAAAGCGGTGGAAGTCGACGTGTCGCTTAATTGTCATGGTGTGCAGGGCTTCAAAAAACACAAACGCATTGCCATGCACCTCGACAATCTCCGGAAGCAAATCGCCAATGTGTTGTTTGTTGTGGTAAGCGTTCAGCGCCGTTTCAACACCTTTGATGCGTGTGACATCCTCGGCACTCAAGGCGTCGTGATGGCGTATTTCATAGGGAGAATCAGCATCATACTCATAGGAATAACGCGCTGCTTCTCGGCGAATTTTTGTGCCACGCAACATTTTGAGAAAGCCAAGCTGTAGTTCGCGGGCCTTGAGTGCATAGACCTCGTTAAAGGTTTGTGTGAAGCGTGGTAAGGTCTCCAAGGGAAGCCCGGCGATCAAATCGAGATGCAAGTCGATGATGTCGTGATCGCGAATCGAGCGGATGACGGAGAAGAGTTTGGTTGTGTCTTGAATGCGATCGACGCTGCGGTTGGTCGGTTCATGAGTCGACTGTATGCCGATTTCGAAGCGAAACAACCCTTTGGGTGCATGCGCGTGGATAAAGTCGACAATGCGAACGTCAAGCACGTCTCCGGTGATTTCAAACTGGTAGGTCTGGCCGGGTTGATGGGTTTCGATAATCGATGTCAACAAGGCCAAGGTGTTAGGGTTGGCGTTAAACGTGCGATCGAGGAACTTGATTGTGCGTGCGCCCATTTCCGTGACGCCGTGAAGGGTTTTCACGACGGTTTCAACGGGAATAAACCGCACACCTGTGTCGCGCGAGGAAAGGCAATAACTGCATCGATATGGGCAACCGCGGCTCGATTCGACATAGACGATGCGGTGTGGCATGTCGGCGACGCCATGGGAAGGTGCGTAAGGGCTTTTTAGCGTGCTGAGGTCTTTGATGGGAACCCGTGGGGTGTCGCAGAGGCGTGTGTTGACAAGGGTGGCGAGGTTGTGGTCGGGACGTGGCGCGCCGCTGATGACATGCTCAATGAGTTCATCGATGACGGCTTCGCCCTCGCCGGTGACGATGAAATCGGCTGAGGTGGTGGTGAGAAAGTGTTCGGCGTCATAGGCGACTTCGGGCCCGCCAAGGACGATGGGTGTTTGTGTGTGTTCACGCAACACCCTCAGCAAGTTTCTGACTACGTTGACGTTCCAAATGTAGGTGCTGATGCCGATTAACGCGGGCGCTGCCTCCAAAATGTCATCGACCATGGTCTCGAGCGTATCATGGATGGTGAACTCACGAAAATCCGTGGTAAAACGGCTGTTGGCGACAAGCGACCGAACGGCCGGATTCAGGTGAATATATTTTGCGTTAATGGCGATAAAAAGCGCATCCATGGCAGCACATCCTTTGCATGGTTCATTGTATCACGGATGCCTCAAGGTGTGGTAGAATAATAACGGTGGTGATGACATGAGTAGTTTCAAACTACGTACCGAGTACCAACCAAAAGGCGACCAAGCCGCGGCTATCAAACGGATTGTTGAACACATTGAAAACGGTGAAAAAGAGGTTGTGCTTTTGGGCGCGACGGGCACGGGGAAAACGTTCACCATGAGCAACGTGATTCAACATTTAGACAAACCGGTGCTCGTGCTCGCCCACAACAAAACCCTGGCCGGGCAGCTGTACTCAGAGTTTAAAGAGTTCTTTCCCGACAACCGCGTGGAATATTTTATTTCCTATTACGATTACTATCAACCCGAAGCCTACGTCCCGAGTCGGGATTTATACATTGAAAAAGATGCCCAGACCAACGATGAAATCGATGAAATGCGCCACAGCGCCACCGCATCGCTTCTTGAACGTCGCGACGTCATCGTCGTGGCGAGCGTGTCGTGCATCTATGGGATTGGCGATCCCGAGGATTACCGTGACGCCACCTTAACGCTACGTCAAGGCGACAACATGGATCGTGACGCGCTGTTAAACAAACTCGTCGACATGCTTTTTGTGCGCAACGAGATTGATTTTGAACGCGGGTCGTTTCGCGTTAAAGGCGACGTTGTTGAAATCCTGCCAACGTATAAAAAAGACCAAGCGATTCGCGTTGAGTTTTTCGACGACGAGATTGAACGCATTCGTTTGTTCGATGTGGTGAGCGGCGAAATTTTGGAAGAGTACACTGTCATGACGTTGTTTCCAGCAACCCAGTTTGTGACGAATAAAGCTAAAATCGACGAAGGCATCCAGCGCATCGAACAAGAACTCGAAGCACAACTTGCGTATTTTGAACAAGCGGGAAACCTTGTTGAGGCCGAGCGGCTCCGTCAACGCACCAATTACGACATTGAGATGCTAAAAGAAATCGGGACGTGTAAAGGGGTGGAGAACTATTCTCGCCATTTGAGCTTGCGAGAAGCCGGGGAGACCCCGTCGACTTTAATGGATTTTTTCGGGGATGATTATTTGCTCGTGGTCGACGAATCCCACGTTACCTTACCGCAAGTACGGGGCATGTTTAACGGCGACCGCTCACGCAAACAAACCCTCGTCGACTACGGATTCCGTCTGCCCAGCGCGCTAGACAACCGACCGCTGAATTTCGAGGAGTTTAATGAGAAAATCCATCAAGCCGTTTACGTCAGCGCCACCCCGGGTGACTATGAACTTGAGCGCACGCCGTATGTTGTTGAACAGATCATTCGCCCCACCGGGCTGCTTGATCCTGTGGTCGAGGTTCAAAAGAAAGATGGCCAAATCGACCATTTGGTGGCTGAAATGTATCGCCGCATTGAGAACAAACAACGGACCTTAATCACGACCCTAACCATCAAGATGGCTGAGGACTTGACCAGTTACTTAAAAGAACTCGGCATAAAGGTCGCCTACTTGCATTCGGAAATCAAGAGCCTAGAGCGTATCGAAATCATTCGTGATTTGCGTCTCGGCGTCTATGATGTGCTTGTGGGCATCAACCTACTCAGGGAGGGCCTCGACCTTCCCGAAGTTTCGTTTATCGCCATTTTGGATGCTGACAAGCAAGGATTTTTACGTTCGGCGACCAGTTTGATTCAAACGATTGGCCGCGCGGCACGAAACGTCGATGGCAAGGTCGTCTTATACGCCGATAAAGTGACCGAAGCGATGCAGTTTGCTATTGACGAGACGCACCGACGTCGCGCAGTTCAACAGACTCACAACGAGCGCTTCGGCATCGTTCCCACCACGATTAAAAAAGGCGTGCGTGACAGCATCCGTGTGAAACTTGAAGCAGTCGTTGATGACGCGGTGAAGGATTTATCCACACTTTCCCGCGCCGAGAAGACGAAGTTGATTGATGAGTTAACAAAAGACATGAACAAAGCCGCGCGTGAACTGGATTTCGAACACGCGGCTGAATATCGCGATTTAATCCTTGAAATCCGCGCGACCATGTGACGCGCGGATTTTTCTTGACAAAAAAATGACACATGTGTCATAATCGAGGTGAGGTGATGTCATGCCCAGGGAGACATTCAGGCGGTTAAAACCCGCGAAAAAGCAACAGGTTATCGCAGGATTAACGACCGTATTTACCCGTTTGGGATACGACAAAGCGACCGTGGCCGACATCGTGAAAACGTGCGGCATACCACGCGGCAGCTTCTATCAGTATTTTAACCATAAATACGACGCTTTCTTAGCCGTCATCGACGAAGCGCAACACAAAAAGATGGCGTATTTGGATGGATTGATTAAACGCATTGGACAAGAACCGTTTTTCGACTTGTATTATGCCATGGTTGATGCGGGCATCGCCTTTGCGAAAGCACATCCCGATTACGTGGCCGTCTGGGTCGGCTTCTTCGCCTCAAGAGATCCCGGCATGCAAAGCGCATGGCGAGATTTTGAACATCGAAGCGTGACTTTACTTGAGACGTATTTGCGCAAGGATCAAGCAGCCGGCTTCATCCGCAACGACGTGAACACCTTGGCGCTTTCGCGTTTGCTTTACCGTTTTCAGTCAATCGATATTATGGATGCCTTTTTGGCGGGAAAAAGCGTCGATGAGATGCAAACCATGGCCCGTCAAACTATCGATATCATTCGCCACGGCATAGAGGAGGAAACCCATGGCAAAAACACCGGTATTTGACGTCAAAGATTTACGCTTTACGTATCGCAAAAGCTCGATTGAAGCTGTCGCCGGCATCTCGTTTAAGGTGCATGAAGGCGAGATTTTCGGTTTGCTAGGGCCAAGCGGTGCAGGAAAAAGCACCACACAGAAAATTTTGACACGGTTGTACACCGATTATCAAGGTGAGATTATGTATCGTGGACAAAACCTTAAGAGCTACGATAACCAGTATTACGAAGACATTGGCGTCGGGTTTGAACTGCCTGTCCATTTTTCTAAACTGACGGGCATGGAGAACATGAAGTTCTTTTCCGAACTTTACCGTTCGCGCACTGAAATCGAGCCGTTGATGGAAAGGGTTGGCTTGCTTGAAGACAAAGACCGATTGGTCGGTGAATACAGCAAAGGCATGAAGATGCGCTTGAATTTTGTGCGCGCCCTTCTCAACAATCCCAACGTGCTCTTCTTGGATGAAGTAACCAACGGGCTCGATCCGAAAAACGCGCGTATCATCAAAGACGCCATCCGTGAGTTCAAAAACAACGGAGGCACCGTGTTTCTATCGACCCATCTGATGAACGACGTGGAAGAACTATGCGACCGTGTGGCCTTCATTCGACGCGGCGAGATTGTGGAAATCGCGACGCCTCGCGAGCTAAAAATCAAACACGGTCAACGTGAAGTTAACGTCGAGTATTTCGATAACGGGAAAACGAAACAGGCCACATTCGCGTTGGATGGCATTGGTGAGAACGAACAATTCATGGCCTTATTGAAGGATAAGACCATCGAGACAATACACAGCGGTGAGACGTCGATGGACGAAATCTTCATTGCCGTGACGGGAGAGGAAGTCGATGCATAACTTCGTGCCGCTTTTTAAAGGCGAAATGCAGCGTCTTGTGAAATACAAAATCCTACAAATCGCGTTCGTTGTGACTTTGTTGTGGCTGGCTGTCTTGTTTCTTATCGGGGAGGACAGCGTAGCGCAGTTCGTGCCGCTTTTCATCTTTATGGATGCGACGATGATGACGGTCATGCTCGTCGGTGCCAATTTGTTCTATGAAAAACAAGAAAACACCTTAAAAACACTGCTCATCACACCAAGCGGCTTTGCCGCCTTAATGACAAGCAAGTTTTTAAGCGCCATCGTGCTTGCCTTTCAATCGACAGCGGTCATCTCACTTTTTGCGTATTTTCTCTTTGACGTGACGGTGTCGTTTGGGTGGTTGTTTATGGGAGTGGCGCTGATTACGTTCATGCACACTGCCCTCGGTTTTTTGTTCACCGTGTTTGTCAAGGATTTCACCGGGCTGTTGGCGCTATTAATTCTGTACATGTTCGTGTTTGCTTTTCCCAGCATCTTCTATGCCTTGGGCGTGTTTGGCGAAAGCGCTGAGGTGTGGTTGATGTTCTCGCCGACCCATGCATCGTTGTTGTTGATTGAGTTTGCTTACGGCCTCGATGTACGCACGGTGCTCCTGCCCATTGGTGCGGTGTACTTGTTGGTCGTTGGTGTGGCGCTGATTAAGTGGGTTGTCGTGCCGAAATACGTCGAAACCGCGGTGAAGGAGTGAACGCCATGGATAAATACTTGCGCCTGCTTCGCTTCGAGTTGAAAAATCTCATCCGTGACAGCATGACGTTTGTGATGATTGTCTACCCGCTCATGATGGTAATCATCGGTTCATTTGTGATACCGGCAATCATCGATGTTTTCGGAGACGGTGGGCCTGGTGAACGCACCGCGTCGCTGTTTGTTTTGGTGGTGTTGACATCAGTTGGTCCGTTCATCGGCGCGGCGATGCTGGGGTTTAACTTGTTGGATCATCGTGATGAAAACACGTTAGACACGATTCGTGTGACGCCCTTGTCGCTACGCGGGTACATGACATTTAAAGCGCTGTATGCGTACGCCTTTAGCGCCGTTGGCACGGTCGTGATTCTCATGGGTGTCAAGCTCCTCGCCGGGGATAACTACACCGTGATGGGCGAGAACCTGCTCGACCATTTTACCGCCGTCAACATTGTATATTATGCTTTGGTCGCCGGACTCTTCACGCCGGTGTTCGCGTTTTTCCTCGCCGCGGTGTCAAAAAACAAAATTGAAGGCTTCGCTTTTATGAAGGCTAGCGGCATGATCATCATTGTTCCAGTGCTTTCTTTGCTCGAAGCGTTACAAAACTATCGACAGTACTTTCTTGGGCTTGTCCCAAACTTCTGGCCGTTAAAAGGCTTTCTTGTTCAATCAGGCTTATTGGACCACACCCACAACCTTCCAGGCCATCTTTATATGATTATTGGCATCCTATACATGGGCTTGCTCATATATGCGATGTACCGCATTTTTGATCGCGCCATCAAAGGATGATGTAAAAGGGTGCCCAATCACGTAAAGAATACGTGTGCGCGCACACGCACACGTAAGGAAACCATAAGCACCCCGTCATGACCAAACCGACAAACAAGTCAATAACACGATTAACCGTCGCGAGAAAACGGCTTTAACAAGCGATATAGGCGATTAGAAAAGACGTAGGACCCTTAAGGGCTGACGTCTTTTTTTCGTAATTAGATTAACAAAATCAATGTATAAATTAATAAAATTAAAAAAAAGGTTAAAAATATTAAAAAAACCATTGACATATTAAAATTAATGCTATATCATGAAGTTGTAATCAAGAAAATTAATTCAAAAATCAATTTAGACAATAAATAGATTAATTAAATTAAGGGATGATGCCGAAATGAAAACACAATCAAATCAACGATCGATCTTCATAAGCCGACGTCCAACACAAAGTCCGATGAATCGATAACCAACGACACTCACAAACTAAAGGAGGACCCACCCATGAACGAAGCGATGATCAGAACCTATGAGAAAATCAAAACCAACGAAGCCATCCGGAAAATCCGATAACGACAAAAACCAAGGAGGATTCACCCATGAACGAAGCGATGATCAGAACCTATGAGAAAATCAAAACCAACGAAGCCATCCGGAAAACCCGATAACGACAAAAACCAAGGAGGATTCACCCATGAACGAAGCGATGATTAGAACCTATGAAAAGATTAAAAGTGACCAAACGAAACCCATCATGAAAAAACGCCATTAAGCAATAATGAACGAAGGAGGAATGGGGATGTCTACCTATCACATGCAAATGACCTATTGGTGCGAAAAACAAAAAATACAAGAAGACAAGCGTCAAGAAAAAATGTGCGATTCGCGTTACCAATGCTAGATAGCGATATCAGCAGCTGAGTAACACATCACAACGACAAAGGAATATCATAAAAATATATAAGGAGATGAAACGCATGGCAGACAACGTAGAAGCAAAAATGAAAATTCTCGATCAACTTGAGAAAAAGGAAATCACCGCAGCGGAAGCGGAACGCCTGCTTAACGAACTGAGCAAACCCGCTGAAACTGAGGAGCCCGAGGTTAAGACCACGGTCAAGAAAGGAAAAATCTTTCGCATCGACATACGGAGCTCGGATGGCGACAAAGTCAACGTACAGGTACCGATTCATTTCGCTCGAACACTGGTCAACGGATCGAAAAAATTCGGCACAACGAGGCTGTCGAACATCGAACTTGACTTTGAACAGATCTTCGACATGATCGACGAAGGGCAAATCGGGCAACTCGTCAACATTGAAAGCGCAGACGGTGACACCGTCAAAGTCTACGTCGACTAAAGCGTAAAAGACCGCATTGTGCGGTCTTTTTTTCTACGTCGAGAGATGCGTGCAATATGTTATAATAAGGTATACTTATTTTTTTGGAGGCATTATGAAATCGATTCGTGAACTGTATAAAATTGGCCGAGGACCATCCAGTTCGCATACCATGGGACCCGAGAAGGCTTGTCGGGTCTTTATGCGTCGTTTTCCGGCCGATCGTTACCGCGTCATTTTGTACGGTTCACTCAGTTTAACCGGCAAAGGTCACCTTACCGACGTCGTCATCAAAGAAACCATGAAAAACGTCGACGTTGTTTTCAGCAGCGATTTTATCGACGCCCATCCGAACACAATGGATTTGATTGCCTATAAAGATCAAGCGGAGATTGGCCGTGACCGTGTGTACAGCATTGGTGGCGGGACGATTCGTTTCGAAGGGGAGACCCATGAAGAAACACCGCACGTTTATCCTCATTCGACCTTTGCGGAAATTAAGCAGTACTGCGACCAAGAGAAAATCACCCTCCCCGACTATGTTTTGCGTTTTGAAGACGCGGACATCGGCACATTTTTACAAGGTGTGTGGAACGCCATGCAAGCATCGATCGAAAACGGATTGAGTCGAGATGGCGTGCTTCCCGGTGAACTAAAGGTTGAACGGCGGGCACGGCACTTATATGTGAATGCCATGGACAAGGAACCGGCAGAGATTTTGGAAAACCGGCTAGTTAGTGCGTACGCCTTTGCGGTGAACGAAACCAACGCAAGCGGTGGACATGTTGTGACCGCCCCCACGTGTGGTGCCAGTGGCACCATGCCCGCGGTGCTCAAATACATGCAAGAACGACACGGGTTTGGCGACAAACGTGTGTTACGCGCGCTAATGACTGCCGGCATCATCGGCAATGTCATTAAGCACAACGCGTCAATCAGCGGCGCCGAAGCCGGTTGCCAAGCCGAGGTAGGCAGTGCTTGCAGCATGGCTGCCGCCGCTCACGCGCAGCTCTTTCGCTTATCGCTTGATCAAATTGAGTACGCCGCCGAAATTGCCCTTGAACACCACCTTGGGTTGACGTGCGACCCGATCATGGGCTATGTGCAGATTCCGTGCATCGAACGAAACGCCGTGGCGGCGCTGCGTGCGATTGACGCATGTGGGTTGGCGTATTTCTTGAGCGATTCACGAAAAATATCGTTTGACACCGTCGTTGAGACGATGTTCGAAACCGGACGCGACATGCCGGCAAATTACCGTGAAACCAGTTGCGGTGGCTTGGCGATGCGTTACAAAAAAGACTCCTAGAAAGCAAGGTGTGACCATGGTCGAAAAGAATGGCTACTACGAAGTTGAATTCACGGATTTAACACACGATGCCATGGGTGTGTGCAAAGTGGACAACTATCCAATCTTCGTCAAAGATGCGCTCAAGGGTGAAAAAGCGCTAATAAAAGTGGTGCGTATGAACAAAAATTTCGGCTTTGGTCGGTTAATCGAAATTTTAAGCGAATCGCCCTTCCGAAAAATCCCGATTTGTGAGCACTACCATACTTGTGGTGGTTGTAACACGATGCACATGAACTACCAGACCCAACTGGATTTTAAACGGCATCGCACCACCGAAACGTTGCGTCGTCTTGGCAAAATCGAAACTGACGTGAAAGCCACCATCGGCATGAACAATCCCTACTATTACCGCAATAAAGCCATCATTCCCTTTGCCAGACGCAACGGCAAAGTGATTGGTGGATTGTATAAAGCGCGTTCACATGACATCGTCAACATTAAACGCTGCCACGTGTTTCCGAAGATGTATAGTGAAATGATACGGTTTTTTCGTTCGATTTTCCAAGAGTTGGACGTGTCCATCTACGATGAATCCACGCATCAAGGACTCGTTCGCGGCGTGATGTTTCGCTCGAACGCCAAACAGGATGCTTACTTGGTTACCATCGTCACGACGCATCCGAAGTTTCCGGAACGCGATGACATTGTCCAGCGCCTTGTCGAACGATACCCACATGTCCTCAGCGTGGTGCAAAACGTCAACGCCGAGAAGACGAACGTCTTCCTTGGCTCTAAACACAAAGTGCTCTACGGGAAGGATATGCTGGAAGATCAGTTGTTGGGCATGGATTACGAAATCTCCCACCGCGCCTTTTACCAAGTGAATCCGGCACAGACGGTGGCACTTTATAAGAAAGCACTTGAGTACGCCAAACTCACAGGCGAAGAAACCGTGATTGATGCCTTCTCCGGCATCGGAACCATCGCGATGAGCGCCGCCATGCAGGCTCGTGAGGTTATCGGCATCGAATCGGTGAAAGATTCGGTTAAAAACGCGACACAAAATGCCAAGAAAAACCAGCTAAAAAACATCCGTTTCATCCATGGCACCGTCGAAGAGGTGCTGCCGGGTTTGGAAGTAAACCCCGATGTCGTGTTCATGGACCCACCGCGAAAAGGCGTGGTGAAAGCGGTGCTTGAATCGTTGGTTAAAAGCCATGTTGCCCGCATTGTCTATGTCTCATGCAACGTTTCGACGTTGGCCCGCGACCTGAACTTTTTGCAGGCCAACGGGTATAACGTGCTTGAGGTCACGCCGGTGGACATGTTTCCACAAACGGCGCACATCGAAACCGTGACGTTGCTTGAAAAACGTTGAGGTAAAAGCACGTCGCCATTCATCAACCGCGTTGGCGTTGACGCCAGCGTTTTTTTGTCACCTATCACGGACAGGTTTTAATGTATTCATAAGGATTTTTGCGCCAGTTCGTTTATAATATGGGTATAAACCTAAAAAGGGAGGTAATGTATGGAAACGATTAACGTCAAGTATCTACGGAAGTTTAACCTCGTTATGGGAACGATTCATTTTGTGCAAGCGGTGATTATGCTGTTTTTGGGCATCACCTTTATTCAGCAAATCACCGAGTTCGACTTTACGCCGCAAATCTTCATTCATTATTTGTCGTATAACCCAGCGTTAAACGACGGGGCGGGAGGACTTGAGTTTGCGCGCCGGGCACTCTTCGACTTGCCGTTTGGCGTGATGGTCTCGCTCTTCTTGTTTATCTCTGCGGCGGCACACATGTTGATTGCGGTGCCAAAGAAGTTCAACGCCATCTATAATCGCGACCTTGAAAAAGGCATCAACAAGTTCCGCTGGTTTGAGTACGCGCTTTCTTCATCGATTATGATTGTGCTTATCGCCGTGCTCTTCGGTGTGTATGACATTGGATCGCTCGTGTTAATTTTCGTGGTGAACGCCACCATGAATCTTTTCGGTCTCGTGATGGAACAACTCAACGCCGGCAAAGAAAAAAGCGGCGTCGACTGGGGACCGTTTATCTGGGGAACCATCGCCGGACTCGCACCCTGGGTCGTCATCGTCATCTACATGGCCGGCAGCGGCAACCTCGACATGGTGCCATGGTTTGTCTGGGCCATTGTCGTCACCTACTTCATCGCCTTTAACACCTTCCCTATCAACATGATTCTTCAATACAAAGGCATCGGGAAATGGGCCGATTACCTATATGGTGAACGTGTCTATATCATCTTAAGCCTCGTCGCCAAGACGATTCTTGCCTGGCTCGTCTTCTTCGGCGCGCTTCAGCCCTAAAGCCACTTGTAACACCCCTGCGTTTTGTGTATAATGGGTTTTGATGGAGATGGAGTTCTCCGATAACTGCTTAACGCTAATGACTCCTGCCCCTTTTGGGGTAGGAGTTTTATTGTGAGAGGATGAGTGACATGATGATGAGTTTGGCATACGTTATCGTGTTTGGTTTGGTGGGCGCGTGGGCGTTTAAGCTCATCCGCGTGCCGGGCCTTGTGGGCATGATTGTGGCCGGGGTCCTGATTGGACCTGAAGG
>SLOP01000020.1 GCA_007132465.1 Candidatus Izemoplasma sp. | reverse complement strand
TCTCTCACTTAGGATATCATTCTCTCTTTTTATTTCTCTCTTTTTGGTCTCACATCATTTACAAGTCTACAGTTTCTGTGGCAGTTCACATGGCCTCGTGGATTGTGTCAGAAACAGCAATGCTAAAGATGTCGAAGCATGCCATCGACGCACGCATCGATCGCCACAGCGTCGGTTGATTGGCTCGCCGCTGGTCACTTTTTTTCAACCTCGTGGTATCATAAGGTTATCAAGAACCCAACAACACTTCACCAACAAAAAAATACATGAGGTGGCGCCACATGAATGTGCTATTTATCGGTGGGACCGGGCTAATTTCAACTGAAGTCAGCCGCTTGGCTCTAGCAAAAGGCATTAATCTCACGCTGTTAAACCGCGGCAACCATAAGGACGCGTTGCCACGCGGCGTCAAAACCATCACCGCTGACATTAAAGACGAGGATGACGTGAAGACACTGATCGCCACCCTCACCTTCGATGTGGTCGTCGATTGGGTCGCCTTCACCGAAGCTGACGTGATGCGTGATTACCGGCTCTTCAAAGGCAAGACGACGCAGTATATCTTCATCAGCAGCGCGTCGGCCTACCAAAAACCCCTGCCCACGGTGCCAATCACCGAACGCATCCCGCTCGGCAACCCATTTTGGCAATACAGCCAACACAAAAAACGCTGCGAAGACACCTTGCGAAATCTGCGTGATCCCGCGTTTCATGTCACCATCATCAGACCCGCCCACACCTACAATGAGCGCTCCATCGTTTTCCAAGTGCAGCCTTGGGACCACCCTTTCACCCTAATCCGGCGTATCCTTGATAAGCGCCCCATCGTCATCCCAGACGATGGAAAGACGCGCTGGACTTTGACGCACAACCGCGATTTTGCCAAAGGGTTTTTAGACCTCCTGGGCAACGAAGCCGCCTACGACGACACATTCCATCTGACATCAGACAAGGTCTACACATGGAATGACCTGGCCATGAGCGTCTACGCCGCGTTGGATGAAAAACCCAACGTAATCCACATGCCTAGCGATATCATCCTGCGTCACTTCCCCGAACTCAAAGGGCCAATGCTCGGCGATAACCTTCACCACAGCGTCTACGACAACAGCAAAATCAAAGCGATCGCCCCACACTACGCCTCAACGATTGACTATACCAACGTCGTCGCGCGCGCTGTGAAGCATTACTTGGACAACCCTGATAACCAAACCGTCAACCATTCGTTCCTTGCGCGATACGACCGCATGGTCGAGGCTTATCTCGCCCGCAAATAACCATGGATTCCTCGGAGACCAAAAGATTCCCCGGTCACGGGGAATCTTTTTCATTGAACGCATTGATGGGCAACTTGTTGCCACACACTCCGCAAGAACCCTTAGGATTATCTCCGACATGCAGCACGGGATTGTGCAGCGTACCATGATCTCGCTGCCACGGACACCCTGTGCGTTTGATTATTGCACTACACAGTAAGTGGATACATATCACTTTGGCCACACTCACAACCTCTTCGGCATGAACGGCTTCTTATGGCTTATGGTGGACATGCCCCCATTGGCTTCTTTCCATAACTCGGCGGTGCACGTCTGAGACAAAAAGGGTCTCACCAACCCCAATCCGTTGACCCCTTTTATTTTCAGTCAGACACCGTCGCGTGCTGCTTCAAAGCCACAAAACTACCATGGTTTCACGCAACGTTATGGCGTATCCTCGGTAAACGTTAGGTTAAAAGAACCCGGCGTCACCATCATCTTAAATTGGCACAATGTGACCGTGAGTGCAACCAACACATACGCTGATGAGACATAGTAGAAAACAAGCAACAAGTCCGCCGCGATGAGTGATGTCAGAAAATTGAATAGCAGGTGTAAGATAATTGGAATCATGAGATTTTTATTCAAATTGTAAAGCCATGTCATCACCACAGAGAAGGACACGATTGTAATCATGAACAGAAAGATGTACTGAATCAAATCCATCCCAGTGTACCCTGTCACAAACCACAAAGGGAAATGCCAAAGTCCCCAGAAAAGACCAATGATCACTCCGGCCGTGAGCGGCGAGTGTTTTTTCTGCAGTGTGTTCAACGCAAAGCCCCGCCACCCAAGTTGCTCACCAAGCGGGCCGTTGATCAGATTAAATAGGAAACTACCGACAATCGCTCCGAAGCCGGCATAAGAGATGGCGAACCACCGAGTGCTGTCACCAAGTGCGAACGCAAAAGCTGTGAACATGAAAATGCCCGTTGGAATCAAGATAGCAAGGAAAACCACCACGGGTTTGAGTTTGGGGGCGAATTGAGAGCGCACAAACGTCCAGAACCTGACGTCGGGGTACAATCGCTTGTAGAGCATGATAAAGGCAATCGTCGAAGACCAGGCACTGATAGCCTGCAGCGCGAGTGAGATGAAGGATGGCAATGCCAAAACGATACTTAAACCGACAAGTGAAAACAATACCAGAAAAATCAAGGTGCTCAACATCACAAAAGCGTAAAAAGGTCTTTTCAATCGTGTTGTTTCAGGCATGATAGATCTCTCCTCATTTCATCATCATGAGCTGGTTTAATGTGTGTTCCTTCTGTTTCATTCATCATCCTCATGAATACGTGTAGTTTACCACAAAAACAACGGCTTTCACATTACTTTCAGCCTGGAAAACCCAACCCGTCCCCTTCCCTCTGTTGAATGGGTTTTCATTTACATAAAAAAACACCCAAACAAGGCACTTGAAAGGCGTCAATGCAACCGTGGTAACGCTGGGGGTCTTAAGCGTTTATCCGTAGATTCTGAAGCGTGGTCCTGGTGGGGTGAGGGCGTGACGATGACGTGTAATCCGTGGGGTGCGGCAGGGTTGTCGGGGGGGGGCAGATACAACCTGACAAGCACCCTGGTTGAACGCGCTTGCCGTTATCCTATCGCGGTGATCATTAAAGGTGCTTGCCATCGAGAAACGCATCGCTAATGCCACGACATTGCAGCCCAAGTCAATCAGCTTGAAGCCCTCGACCTGTTCAATCTGGGATTGTTGCTAAATCGATGACGTCGTTTGACTGCCGAAATCCTATTTTGCCTTACGGTGATAAGCGCAGTTTTCACGCGACACGATAAACCCGATTGCTGTGTAGAGGTTTAGGGCGGTACGGTTGACGTTTTCAACCACGGGCTGCACCTTATTAACGCCTTCTTTATTGAAAACAGCGTCGATGATGCGACTGATGAAGGGCTTCGCGCGGCCTTGGCCGCGATATGCCGCGTCAATGGCGAAAACTTCAAGGATTGTCGTACTGCCTTGATGTTTCACTAATCCATACCCGATGACACCGTCGTTCTGTGTTAACACGTAGACGTCGGTGTTTTCTATGGCTGCGATAATGTCGTCACCGGTGATGTACACGCCCGGGAAGGTGGTGTTGTGCAACCGTTTCACAGCCTCGCGCTGATGGGCTTGCATTGGCGAAACCTCGGCTCTCTCTCCATCCGAGCGGTAATCTTCTTTCGATAAAGTGAGGATGGTTTCATCGCCTTGATAGGTGGCGTCAATCTGTTTCATCAAGGCGTGGTAATAGTCGCTTTGGCGGCTGAAAAAAAACTGGAGCGTCAGATTGTGTGCACGATGTTGAATCCAACGCTCGACAAGCGCTTTTCCTACGCCTAAATCGTCCTCAGCAACATAAGGACCGGCGATGTCGCACGTCTTTTGGTCATGGTCGGTGTGCGTAATCAAAACGCCTAGCAGACCGTTTTCTTCCGCTATTAACACGCTTTTCGCATCAATGGCGGCTTTGATGTCTTTTTGAATGCGGGATTTTTCAAGGCTCATGAACCCGCTGTAAAATCTTGGTTGATTGTTTCTTGTGTGGACAAAATCAACGATGGCGTTGAGTTGCTCTGGTGTGGCGAAGTTAGTCATGGGTTTCCTCCGGAAAATTGTATATGTTGTCTAACATGTGGTAATCGTATGCTTTAGAGATGCCTCACCTACATGGGCTTAAGGTTTTGGTTCAGCCTCTCGATGATCTTCAGAAAATCACGTTCCCTTGCCTCATCGGTCTTAAAGGAAAAATACCGACGGGCGTAGGTCCGTTGCACGGACGGGGACATCGCGAGGTAGTTTTCTTTCGCGGGCGAGTATCCGTTAAGTTTTTCAACAAAGGTAGCAACCACGTCACCTTCCTTTTCCTTTGTCTGTTCCCACATGCCGTTCGTTTTGGCATTGTGAATCGCCGCTTCACCCAAGAGGGTCATCCGACCTTCTTTGCGAAGACGTGGGATAAGGGATTTGTTGCGCTCGGACCAGTTGCTTTTAGGACGCCGGCGGGCAAAATATTTCTTGTAAGTATCATCATCAATGCGTTTCATCGTGCTGTCAATCCAGCCAAAACAAAGCGCTTCTTCTAGCGCTTCTTGTGCGGTCAGTGTCTGAACCTTGTCAGACTTCGACAACACAAGCCAGACGCCGTCGCTCACACCGGCGTTTTTCTCAAGCCACCTGCGGAAGTCGGCGCGGGTGTGAAACGTCAGTGCTGATGCGTTATGACTCATCGTTATTCTCCTTTCAAACGTTGCGTAGTCTAACGGTTCAATTGTTTAGCCTCTGAAGCTGTGTCATTGCTACATTTACTGCGCGGTCGCTTCACTCACTTCAATGTGCCTTACGGCGTCGCCAATCGTTTTTCCTTGGGCTATGAGAATCTCAACTTCTCTAAGTTTGACAATAATCTGTTCAACTGTATGACGTGTTTTTTTCATCATTCATCCATCCTTCATTTGAGTTTAGTATATCACTTTTTCTCTCATTCAGATTGGACCAGTTATTAGGGGGCGCGTCAATTTAAACAGTTTTACTAAATTTCCGATATACCTGAACTATTACAGTTTTGGTTTTTCTTGATATGCATCGAACGGTAAGAACATATGGTTTAAAGGCTACAATCGGACTTTTGTAAACCGTTTGACTTTGGCACAATAGAGGTCAACATAGCGTTTACAGTCCATCACTTGTGATACGCTCCAAACGCCACTGGGTCTTGATGATTCCTGATGGATATACCACAACCCAGGTAATCAAACAACCATAAAAGTGTTGCGAACACGGGGGTACTCACTTAAAATGTAAATGTTTTTAAACAAGGGAGGAATGATAGCGTGGAAAAACCGGCATACGATCCGCCGGCGATTACCATCATCGAGTTTGATATTCATGATTCAATCGCTTCAAGCATGGATCACGGACCGAACGTTTCCTGCAGTGAGGCGGTGTTCGAATGAGTCGGAGATGGATGCTCAGAACGTTGTTTAGCGTGTTGTTTTTGTCAGCCTTATTAGGTATAAGCAGCCTTACAGGTGAACGGTTACTAGCCGACGCGCCGACGCATTCGGTGTCATTCAACGCAAGCTTTGATGACGACAACATCGGCACACCTTATCTCGTAGATCATCCTTATAACGACCGCATTGGCTTTGCTTCATCCATCACTGCGTTGGAAGACTACACCTTCGCGTTTTTCATTGTAAACGGTCACGTACGTTTCGATTTAGAACCCGACCACATGTTCATCGTCAATGGCGAAATGGAAATCGAAGCGGTGTTTAGTGGCGATGAAAAGTACGCCGTGGTTTTCATGGACACCAACGGTGAAATCATTAAACTGGAGTACGTTGATGAAAACGCCAACGCTATACCTCCAGGTGAAGAACTATGGCCAACAAAGCCTGGTTTCGTGGTCGATGCGCTTCTGC
>SLOP01000034.1 GCA_007132465.1 Candidatus Izemoplasma sp. | reverse complement strand
TATGGCGTTCCGAGAGGGATTCGAACCCCCGACCGACGGCTTAGAAGGCCGTTGCTCTATCCAGCTGAGCTATCGGAACAGCGAAACGCGGTATTATTATATACCACGCATGCTCAATTGTAAAGGGCGCCGCCGGAAAAAGGCCGGTGCCTTTTCGTGTGACTATTCAGCCTCGAACAGGTTCCTTAGCACATCGAAGCGAAGGGTATGTCGGCTCAGCAGGTAGCGGGTGATCTTTTGTTCGAGCAGCGCTTCTTCTTGTGGGGTGAGGTTGGTGTCGGTGCGGCGGATGCGTGAGTTGCCATCGTAAACAGAAAGGTCGCCTAGTAAAACTGCGCCTTGACCGTCGCCAAAGAGATCTTCACCAAAGAAGTAACGGTATTCGAAGGGGTTGTTCACGTCCTCGATGATGTTTAGGATGCTGGGGGCGATGTCGATGGTCGCGCCGAGCGTGGAAATGGTTTCTGAGGTGAGGTCAGGATGGTAAAAAAGCAGGCTTTGTTTGTAGAGTTCGGTGGAGGTGACGTCGATGCCGGTGAAATCTTCGTACGCATCAAACGGCAACATAAACGGGTAATGATCCGTATGCATGACAATCAAGGTATCGTCTTTTACATCCGCATCATCCAAGCGCGCTAACAACTCACTGATAAACAGATCAAACTCAGCGAGTTTTTGGAGGTAAACACGCACTTCAGGGTCGATGCCTTCGCCATAGACGCTGTCGATCAGGTCGTTCCAGTGGTCGGTGAAGGCGGGTTGATATCCCCCGTGCAAGGCGTAGGTAAGGAGATGCACATAAAACGGTTCGTCGTAGGTCATGAAGGCATCAAAAAAATGCACCATGTCGGTATCGAGCAAGACGTTGTAGTCGGTGATGCCTTCCCCTGCTAAATCGTCCACAAATTTCACGTGCTCAAAGCCTAGGTTCGGCATCAGCGTTTCACGGTGGTAAAAGTGTCCAAAGCCTGAGTGGAAGTAAAAGGTGTCGTAGCCAGCGCGCGACAGTTGTGAAGGTATGCTGTAGGGCGCTGATGTGTTTCTATAGGTATGGCAAACGTTGTTTGACCAGGGCGAGGATACCGTGGCGTGCAGTCCGGTAATCGCCATAAACTCGCTGTTGCAGGTGGCGCCTTGATTGACGACCGGCACATGGAACTGATCGAAGATGATTCCATCTTGCATCATGGCGTATAAGGTCGGGCTAATCGTTTCATCGATGAAGCGGGTGTCAAGCGATTCGACGGTGATGTGGATGACGTTGGCGCTCGCGAGCAGTCCTGTGTAGGCGTTTGGCGTGCGGTTGTGATTGTTAAAATGGTCAAAGATGACATCGACAATCGCATCTTCGTCATGACGCTGTGGCAGACGGAAGAGATCAAGCAGGTGATAATAAAAGTACCCGTAGGTGCTTGAGAAGGCGATGTTGTCGATGTTTTCGTTGTAGAGGAAGGTGTCGGTTTGGTAGTACTCAAGGCTAAAGCGTTCGGCCTCGCGGTTGAGGCTCCAAAGCATCATCACGTGGGCAAACAGCAAAAACATCACAACACCGAGGTGCGTGGGTCGAACACGTTCAGATTGCTTAGACCTGATAAGGATAAACAAAAACGCGCCGACGACTAAGAAAAACACCCCAAATGCCGGTAAAATGGCGAGATCGTACTCGGTGGTGAGTTCGGGGGTCATGAATGTCAGGCCCTGGGTGCTCGCGCGGGTGGTGAACATACCGAAATAGCTATGGAACATCGCATCAACAATCGCCAACAACGTGAAAAACACCGCCACGGTGCCGTAGATGGTCTTGTGAATCCAGCGGCGACTGATCAGCGCCACCGGCATAAAGAGGGCCATAAGGACAAGAATGTCAATGAAGGTGCCGAGCGAAAAAAGTGCCAACGGCGTCGCGATGGCAAGCGCCAGGCGCACGAGCGTCAGGTAGATGATGGTCATCATCAACGGCGTAAAGGTGTTTTTCATCGTCTGTGCCTCTTTCTTGTCTTTGTGTTCCGTGTCCCATTATAGCATGTTTTCACAGGTGTGGCATAAAAAAGAGAACTCAGAGGTTCTCTTTGCGTTCGAGTTGTTTGATGAAGCATGCGTCATCGTCACGACAGCGTTCGGTCTCGTAGTGGATGCATTTTCCTTCGACGACAATTTGCAGTTTCTCAATGGCGAAGTTCTTGAAGATTTCTTGTTTTTTGATGAGATCGAAAATCGTCGAATCGTTGATCTCGATGATGTTGTTGTTGACTTTGCAGGTCACATGAATATGGCTATCGGCGCTGTGTGATCGTTCATCGATGGTCAGGTCGTAGTGCTTTTTGCCGTTGATGAAAATCTGTGTGATGATTTTGTGCTCAATCAAAAAGTCGATGTTGTTATACACCGTGCCCAGGTTTCGGTAGCCGCGTTTTTTGAGCTCTTGATGAATTTCTTGAATCGTCAAGTGTTTGCCTTCGAGCACGTCAATGATGGCGCGGCGCTGTTTTGTGATTCGCACATTCTGTTTGCGCAGTTCGTTGAACACCTTTTCTTTTGAGTCCATCTCAATCACCTGTAGTTATATTATCATTTTTATAAATAAAACGGAAGAAAAACACAAGAAAAAAAGCCCCTTTATGCAAAGGGGCTTGGTTTAGCTGAATTTAGCGCGGATTTTTTCGAGCACATAAGGCGGGGCGAAGGGTTCCACGTTTCCGTTGAACTGGGCAATTTCTTTGAGCGTGGTGCTGCTCATGTAAGAATAACGGTTGTCGGTCATGAAAAAGATCGAGTCGATGCTTTTGTCCAGCACCCGGTTGGCGTGGGTCATTTGGAACTCATACTCGAAGTCGGTGAGGGCGCGCAAGCCACGCACGATATGTGTCGCACCAAGTTCTTTGGCGCGGTGCACGGTGAGTGTGTCGTTGGTGTCAATCGTCACCACATCCAAACAGCCTTCCAACGCGTGGCGAATCATGTCGATGCGCTCATCTTTGGTAAACATCGTCTCTTTGTGAGGGTTGGTGCTGACGAGCACGATGAGTTTGTCAAACACTTTAAGGGCGCGCTTGACAATGTCGATATGGCCGTAGGTAATCGGGTCGAAACTGCCTGGGTAAACACCTATTTTCATGATTCATCGCTCCATTCGTAGTGAGAGACGCGGGTGATGCCGACGTCACGTGATTTTATCAGTGCGAGGGCATCGGGAACGCCGATGGTCTCGTCTTGTCCGCATAACACGATGATGCGACCACCTGGGGCAAGCACGTTGTGCGTGATGACATGCATCAGCGCTTTGTGGGCGAGCCGTCGGCCATAGGGCGGGTCAATAAGAATCAAATCGAATCGTTCATCGGTCTTTTTTAGGTATCCAAACGCGTCAGTGTGATGCAAATTTACCGGTTCGGTGACAAGGGCTTCGGTGTTCGCGCAAAGCGCGTTAAACGCATCGCGGTCTTTTTCGACGAACACCGCGTGGGTGGCGCCGCGTGATAACGCTTCGAGGCCAAGCGCCCCGCTGCCAGCAAACAGATCGAGCACGCGGGCGTAATGAAAAGGGTGCAGGCTGTTAAACAAGCTTTCTTTGACGCGGTCTTTCACGGGGCGTGTGGCGTCGTTGGCGGGGTGCACGAGGCGGCGCCGTCGGTATTTTCCGCTGATGATGCGCATTGCTTATGTGTAGGTGATGCGCTTGACGGTGGCGGCGTCAAGGCGTTTAACCAGCGCGACAATCAATTTGACGAGGTTGTCGTAGTCGTCTTGATGGACAATGGAGGTATGCGAGTGCAAGTAGCGCACAGGCAGACATAAGGCGACCGATGGGACACCTGAACGGGTAAGGTGAATTTGACCGCCGTCCGTGCCACCGCGTTTTAAGTACGTCAGCTGATAAGGAATCGAGGCTTCTTCGGCCACGTCAATAACAAAATCACGCATGCCTTTATGGCCGACCATCGAGGAGTCGGTAATCATAATACCGACGCCGTTGCCGAGTTTTGTGTCTTTAGAGCCTTTGGGAAAATCGTAGGCGATGGTGGTGTCAACGGCGATGCCGATGTCGGGGTTAACTTTGTAGGCGCTTGTTCTGGCGCCGCGAAGGCCAACTTCCTCTTGCACCGTGCCGACGCCAAAGTAGCGGTTAGGATGGTTCACACCTTTGAGCGCGTGAAGCGCTTCAATCGCGGCGGCGCAGCCGACGCGATTATCCCAGGCTTTGCCAAGTAAGTATTTCGGGTTACTCAGGGGAACCGTTTCGATGTAGGGTGTCACCATGTCACCGGTGCGAATGCCGAGTTTCTCGGCTTCTTCTTTGTCATCAACACCAACATCAAGGTACATGTCATCGATTTCAACCGGTTTCTTCCGCTCTTCTGGTGTCAAGATATGTGGCGCCTTAGCGCCGATGACGCCGCGAACATGGTTGCCCTCTTTGGTTGTGATGACCATCTGTTGAGCGAGCATGACTTGACTCCACCAGCCCCCGGCCGGAATAAATTTAACGTATCCGTCTTCATCGATTTTGGTGACGATGAAGCCGACTTCGTCCATGTGGCCCGCAACCATAATGCGGGGGCCTTCGGGGTTGCCGATTTTCTCGCCAATCACGCTTCCGAGGTTATCAAACGACACCTCAGCGTGGCCTTCCATTTGGTTGACCATGTAGTCGCGGACTTCTTTTTCGTTACCAGGGATGCCGTTTAACATGGACATGTCTTTTAAGATTTTGCTCATGAAATTCCTCCTAGGGATGTGTTATTTTTTTAAGTTTGTGATGCCAAGCAGCGTCAAAAAGACTCCGTAAGCGGCCACGAAGACAAACACGAGCCATTCGATAATCATCAAATCAGCGTTGCCAAACCACACATAAGCACCAAGGGTCAACACAGCAACGTAGATGATGAACGTTTCGAAGCTGCGACGCAAGTTAAGCAGTTGCAAAATTAACAGATATACGAAACCGCGCATGTAAAGCGTCGCACCAAGGGCTAGTTGCATGCCGATGCTGTCGATGATTAAGAGCACGGCAAGCGTGATCGCAACGATGGCTTCAACAATTAAAATCATCTGCGCGTTGCTGTTTTTATATCCGCTTCTGGCCGTCATAAAACGCATGACGGTAAACGCGATGATGATGGCGCCGACCAAGTAACGTGCAAAATCACTAATCCAGCCGAAGACAAACATCGCAAGCACTGCAAAAACCACGAGCACGATGCCGATGACAAGATTAACAATCGGGTGTTTAAAGGCATACTTTTTCATTACTCTTCCTCCTGATTCTCAGGAACCTCGTGTTCACGAAGTTTTTGTTCCTGGTTTTGAAGCACTTGTTTGAATCCTTCAGTAAAGTGTTTGACCTCCCGAGTGCGAAGGCCTTTCATCAAGTCTTGTTGACATGTTTCTTCAATCGCCAGGACCTCTTCGCAGACCGCGCGGCTTTTGTCTGTCAGCGCTGTGTGCACCAACCGTCGATCCTCAGCGTCTTTGCTGCGTTCAATCATGGCATTGCGTTCAAGCCGCGAAAGCACTCCTGAGAGTGTGGCTTTGTCACTGTCGAGGTAAATTAAGATTTCTTTGGCTGTGATGCCGGGTTGTTCATGGATGATTTTGAGCACTTGAAACTGCGCGTAGGTCAAATCGTAACGTTCAAGAATCTTGCTCATGATTCGCTTATGAAGCAGCGCGCCTTTGTGCATCATCTGACAAATTTCTTGCGACATCGTCGCCCCCCTTTCCTTTATAGGACGTACACAAACATTATAGCCTATAATGGGTTGCAATGCAAAGAAAAAAGGCGCATATTTGCGCCTTAGCTGACGATTTGGTCTTGTTCTTTATCGGGGTCTTCTTTTCGAGGGATGTCACGGTCTTCTGGTGTGTCTTCGGTGCGTTTTCCCTCTTCCATCTGTTTGCGCTTCCGGTAAAGGTTATACCCACCGTATGCGTCGTAACTTAAGTACCCAGCAGAGCCAATGGCAAGCATGAGCATTAACCAAATCAAGTGTTCCACCGTGTAGCCTTGAACGATGATCAACGTCCCGACAATCAGTGTTGAAATATGAAAAAAGTACGTGGGATGATCACCTTTTTCGTTGCCGTCAGACAGCCCATAAAAATGCACCATGCCGCGAACAATCAGCACAGCCCCGGTCAACAGACCGAACATGTCCATGCCTCCGATATCCCCGAGCCGTTCTTGGCGAACGACGGCGTTGCCGATGAAGAGCGTCGCCACAAGTAAGTTGAACCCGATTTCAAAAATATTGATGGTTTTGATGAGATCGCTGCGTTGCGTACGGATAAACGGCACGAGACGCATCACCGCATAACCGGCAACTAAAATACCCACAAACGCTTCAATCAACGGGGCAACATCCATGATGAAAAGCACGAGTGCAAGCGCAATAAGCAATGCGGCACCCACAAACTTAAAT
The DNA here is from genome assembly GCA_007132465.1 of Candidatus Izemoplasma sp. Classification (GTDB taxonomy): domain Bacteria; phylum Bacillota_I; class Bacilli_A; order Izemoplasmatales; family Izemoplasmataceae; genus SLQR01. Next base: position 41,869 of record SLOP01000034.1, on the reverse strand, counting down.
ACCCAGTTATAGACAGTGAAGCTGGTTTTCAATTTAGACAACTCGAATCACACTCCCTCAATGGCTTTCTTACTTTCATGATACGCTTCATGGGGTAAAAAGGCAAAGAAAAAACCTAAAATTTTGGAAATCACTCAATTGCAGAACCGTTATCTGCTATGGGGGTGGCCTCTTGCGGTAGCCTTTAGGATTCCCTACGAATGCTAGGGCTTTCACACCGGCCGCGCCTCGGCCCCTATGTGGTTAATTTGGGGTCGCACATGAGTGATTTCCAAAGATCTAGGTTACTTCCATTATAAGATGTCTGCTATCGTTTTGTCAATCCGCTCGCTCGGCGGGTCAAGGCACTTCGTTCAGCGCACGCAAGCACAAACAGCAACATCAACAGGTGCCCCGTCTGATAATATACCGCATCAAAAGCGCCACCGATGATCACCACAGAAACAAAAAGCACAAAAAACACATAGCGCATGCTGGTTTCAATGTGTGCGATAAGCAGCACTTTCCGCACCTGCAAGTAAAGAAACGCACCGATGCCAAGCACACCGAGCGTCGCCGTATCAACCCACACGCTCTGTCCCCCCATGAGTGTGTCACCGGTTTCTTCGGCGATGGTCTGTGCGGCGCCAAGCCCACCCACACCAATGATGACGTTGTAGGTGAAACTTCGTAGGCCTAGCCGCATCGCACTGACCTGGGCCTCAAGAAACGGCATGAACGCACCAAACACACGTTCGGTCCAAACAGCATAAAACGGCACGAACGCGGTAAAGAGGGCAGACAAAACAAGAACGCTGGTGCCAATCAAGACTATCTTAACTTTGCGACTGCTGGGGATAAACCAATACGGCACAAATAACAACAAGCTGCTGCTCAGCGTAAACACCCGAGCGTAGGATGCGCTCAACAGCACCCCGCCGGAGACCAACACTAACGCCATCACCCACGGTGCACGGTTGGTGGCGTGGCGTATTCGATGCACGATAAATGGTACAGCCAGCAAATGCGGGTACACGTGTAAGGGCGATGCGGTCACAACATCACCGATGAACTGCCACGTGGTAAGCGCGGTGAACACATGCGTGAGTGAGGCGACGAGTGCCAGCGCCACCAACAACTGTGTGACACGGTGGAACAGGGATTGGTCGTAGGGCACGACGTTGATAAAATACACATACGCCAATAATGCCACAAGCAAAGCCAAGATGCCCGGCAGCGCCGCCTCGACGTTTCGGCTGAACACGAGTCCAAGTAACGACACGTCCAAAAAGATGACCAATGCAAGGCCCAGTTTTCCCATGGTATGGAAGCGCTGGTGTTTGAATCCATCATACAGCGCCACCGCACCAATAAGCGCTAAAAATACCGCAAAAACCATGGCGTCCGTCGTTAAATCAGGCGAAGCAAGCGGCGCCATAAACCATAGCGACACCGCATAAAACGGATGCGCCTTGTGGCGATACACCAAAACCGTCATCACGGCGAAAAGCGTCCACAGCACAAACGCAATGTTTATTGCGTAGGTTGCGACGGTCAGTGCGCCTGCGATGGTGAGAAACAGTGCGAAACGGTGTTGTTCATTGTGCATGATGCCACCTCGATTCCATTATACCCTGTTTGCCCAAGAAAAAAAGCAGCCTGAGCTGCTTATTTCGTCAAGATGTCAATGAGGTCGGCCTTTTTCATCGATGAATAACCCGTGATGTCGCGATTTTTGCACATCGCACGCAGTTCAGCAACGGTCATTGCCTCGAGCGTTTCACGCGATGATGTCTCGCTGGCTTCTTGTGCGGGCACGGCCTTTGGGGCCTGTTCACTTTTTGGTTCTGCCGTGGTGGTGTCGGCTGCTTCACCTTTGACGACGGTAGGCTGTTTGCGTTCGACCGATTTAACGTCGATGTCGCCTGCTAACCCTTTTTTCGCGATATCAGCGAAGGCAGCGAAACCGTCCGCGTCATGCACGGCAATCTCCGCGAGCATTTTGCGATTCACTTCGACACCGGCTTGGTTCAAGCCGTTGATGAAGCGCGAATACGAGAGTCCGTTCACGCGGGCCGCGGCGTTAATGCGCGTAATCCATAATTTGCGGAAATCGCGTTTGCGGCGTTTGCGGTCGCGGTAGCTGTATTGCAGCGACTTCATCACCTGTTCGTGTGCGGTTTTATATAGAAGATGTTTCGATCCAAAGTATCCTTTGGCTTGTTTCAGTATTTTTTTACGTCGCTTGCGGGCGACGGTACCACCTTTGACTCTAGCCATGGCAGTCTCCTCCTATCGGTATGTTATTTCGATCCCGCCAAGCGTTTTTTGACGCGTTTGGCTTCGGTTTCCGGTGCGTAGTTCGCGCTGCGGTTGTTGCGGATGGTGTTGTTGTTCTTATTGCTTTTCAAGTGAGCACGGTTGGCGTGCGACACTTTGACTTTGCCGGTTGCGGTCAGTTTCACGCGCTTTTTTGTACCCGAGTGGGTTTTCATTTTCGGCACGGGGAATCCTCCTTTATTTGTCTTTCTTTTTCGGTGCGAGGGTCATCGACATGGTCCGGCCTTCTTGTTTGGGATGGCTTTCGATGTCGGCAAGGTCATTGCAACGCTTGGCGAAGTCGAGGATGACTTCACGACCCCGGTTGGTGTGGGCCATTTCACGGCCACGGAAACGGATGGATATTTTCAACTTGTCGCCGTTTTCTAAAAACTTGCGTCCGTTTCTTAGCTTCGTCTCAAGGTCATGCGTATCGATTTTTGGTGAGAGACGGAGTTCCTTAAGCGTCGTGGTTTTTTGCTTCTTTTTGGCTTCACGGGCTTTCTTTTGTTGTTCGAAGCGATACTTGTTGTAGTCCATGAACTTAGCCACAGGCGGTTTCGCCTGTGGTGCCACGAGCACGAGATCGAGTTCGCGCTCATAGGCGCGGTCGATGGCTTCGTTTTTGCTCAGGATACCGAGTTTTTCACCTTGATCATCAATGACCATCATCTCGCGAGCGCGGATGTCTTCGTTGACGATGCCTTGGTTCCTTGTGGGGCGTTTGTCCGATCGTTTGTTAATGCGTGTCACCTCCTGGGTTTGGTCGGTGAAAACAAAGAAAAAACGTGCAGGCATGGTACCCGCACGCTTGTTATCGTGATGTAGACGTAGCGTTGACCCATCGACGAGGTCGATCGGGTGAGAGCGGGCACTCTTCTTTCCACCGAATATTCGATTGAACCGAAACAATTATAACACACTTGCAGGCGTTGTCAACCGTTATCGCTATTTTTGCCCGTTATGGTTATGGCGTGGGCGAATGAGGTGTTTGACGTAGTCTTCTTTGTTGATCTGCTTATTGCGGGCGATGGCGAGGGCGCCTTTGGGTACGTTTTTCGTGACGGTGCTGCCGGCGGCAATGAAGACGTTGTCATCGATGGTTATCGGCGCGATGAGGTTGGTGTTGCAACCGATGAAGACATCGTTGCCGATGGTGGTTTTGTGTTTCTCAACCCCGTCAAAGTTAACCGTCACGCTGCCAGCACCAAAATTGACGCTGTGCCCGACATCGGTGTCCCCAATGTAGGCAAGATGGGCGGCTTTCGTGTTGGGACCGGTGGTCGTTTTCTTGATTTCCACGAAGTTACCGATACGATTGTCCGGGCCGATGACCGCGCCACTACGCACATGTGCAAACGGGCCCACGGTCGTGCGTTCCATGACTTCGCTATCAAAGACGAGGCTGTGTCTGACGTGCACATCGGGACGGATGATGGCGTTATGGATTTCTGAGTTTGGTCCAATCACAGCGTTTTCACCAACTGCGCTGTCGCCCGTGATGGTGGTGTTCGGATGAATCGTTACGCCCGGGTCGATGGTAACGTTGTGGCCGATGGTGACGGTTTCGGGGTTGATGATCGACACGCCGTTCAGCATGTGGCGTTTATTGATGTCTTCGCGAAGGTGTTTTTCCGCGACGCTCGCATTATATAAATCGTTCACACCCATGACGCGATAAGCATCGCGCATCGCAAACGTGCCAATGTGGCAATCTTTTTGCATCAGGGCGACGATGTCGGTGAGGTAGTATTCCCCTTTGCGACGGTTGAGTTCGATTTGCGGTAAATACCGAAACAACTGTTCGTTATCCACCGCGTAGATGCCGGTGTTGATTTCCTTGATGGCTTTTTGTTCTTTCGTGCAATCGGCGTCTTCCACAATCGCTTGAATGCGGCCGTATTGATTGCGGACGATGCGGCCATAACCTTTCGGATTGTCGAACTCAGCCGTGACCACGGTGAGGTCGTTATTGCTGTTCTCATGGGCGTTTAGAATTTTGTTGATGAGTTTGTTGTTGATCAGCGGCATGTCCCCAAGCAATATCAGCGTCGTGCCTGCTTTGCCCTCGAGCAACGCACTCGTTGCGAGGCAAGCGTGGCCGGTGCCTTGCTGTGCTTCTTGGATGGCAAAGGAAACACGATCCCCAAGCATCTTCTCAAAAACTTCTCGCTGATGGCCGATGACGACGACGGTTTCATCAACAACGCTGTGTTCAAGGTTCTCGATGATGTATTCAACCATCGGTTTTTTTAAAATGGGGAAAGCGCATTTCGGTAACTCTGTTTTCATCCGGGTACCCTTGCCTGCCGCAAGGACAATCGCACGTTTCTTGGTCATGGTTTCACTCCTGTGTTTTCAATGGCCGCCCTCAAGGCATCGACAGTTTCATGCATGAGGGTTGCATTCTGATGGCTGACGGTGATGCGGACAACGGGTTCAGTGCCGCTTTTACGCACCAACACCAGGCCATCTTTAAGCGTTTTTTCTGCCGCCTTGATGGCGGTCTTTACGTCTTTATCGTCAACGATGTTTTTATCATCGACACGAACGTTAAGGGTAACTAACGGGTCAACGTCAATGCCCTTAAGCAAACTTGATAGAGGCAGTTTTGATTCCTGCAAACAACCGAGCACAAGCACCGTCACCAACAAGCCGTCGCCGGTGTGAACGAAACGGCGCACGATGACATGACCGCTTCCTTCGCCGCCCAACGCTGCGTTTAATCGGTGCATCTCGGCCGCGACGTGCTTATCGCCGACGTCGGTGAGGCTGACCGCGATGCCTTTCGCTTTAAAGGCCCGAATCAACCCGGGGTTGGCCATCTTTGTCAAAACGACGGTGTTTTTGTTTAGTTCTTCACGGCGCTTAAGCCAATCGGCAAGCACGTACACAATCGCTTCTCCATCCACCACGTTCCCCGTGTGGTCGACAAACATGACACGATCACCATCGCCGTCAAAAGCGATGCCTAAATCAGCCGTCTTGGCCCTCACTTCAGCTTTGAGTGCATCAAGGTTCGTTGCGCCGCAGTGATGGTTGATGTTTCTGCCATCCGGTTTGTCGTGGATAAAATGGGCTTCATCAACCAAAGCAGGAATGATGCGTTTGGCCGCGTCGCAAGCCGCGCCATTGGCGCAGTCGACGACGACGCTCACGTTGATGGGCTCAAGCTTAAGCGAACGGTACAGGTCGTAATAGGCTTCAAAAACCCCGTCAGATGACCGTTCATTCCCGCGCTGAGCGGCGGTCGGGGCGCTGAAATCGTTCAGTTTGGCTTCGATGGCTTTTTCATCAGAGGCCGACAGTTTCTGACCTTTTTTTAACACTTTGAGCCCGTTATCTTGATAAGGATTATGCGATGCGGTGATGACCACCGCGTCACAAGCGGTGCTTTTTGCGTAAAAAGCAATGGTCGGCGTGGTGGCCACACCGACGAGCATGACGTCGACACCAGAAGCCATGGCGCCCTCGGCGAGCGCGTTGGCAAGTTCGGGAGAACTTTCGCGGGTATCATGACCAATCAACAGACACTCGGTGCCAATCGTGCTTTTCAGGACAGCGCCCAGACGAAAAGCGAGCTCGGTGGTAATGTCCGTGCCCGCGACGCCGCGTATGCCGTCGGTTCCAAACGTGGTTTCCATGTGTCCCCCCCATTTCCTCAGATGTTATTCAACCGTCACGCTTTTGGCCAAATTGCGTGGTTTATCGATGTCACATCCGCGATGCAACGCGGCGTAATAAGCAATCAACTGCGTCGGTAAAACCGTCATCACCGGCACCAACAGTGGATGCACATCAGGAAGCACAATGTCATCTTCTTCTTCGGACAAGCTTTCCAGTGCGATGATGACCGTGCGAGCCCCTCGACTTTTCACTTCATCGAGGTTGGATCGAGTGTTGAGGGCAATGCGTTTATCGCTGATAATCCCGAAAACGGGGGTGTTCTCTTCAATCAGAGCAATCGTGCCGTGTTTCAGTTCGCCGGCGGCGAACCCTTCGGCGTGGATATACGATATTTCTTTTAGCTTCAGAGCCGCTTCTAACGCCACGGCATAATCAAGACCGCGTCCAATGTAAAAAGCGTTGGGTTTAGTCAGCACCGTCTTGGCGAGCGTGTCGATGCGCTCGTACTTCGCGAGATAGGTTTCCATGGCGTGGGCGAGCGTCGACAACTCTTGTTTGATGTTGAAGCGCTGTTTGCCGACGGCGTACGCCAATAAGGTCAACACAACCAATTGTGCGGTATATGCCTTGGTCGATGCCACAGCAATTTCTGGACCGGCAAGCAGTTCCATCTTGTGATCGGCTTCGCGCGCCAACGTGGATGTGCGCACGTTAGTCAGTGTCACAACCGGTTGGTTCACCTCGCGAATGTGGGACATACACGCACGCAAATCGGCGGTTTCACCGCTTTGCGAAATCATCAAAAAGGCAGGTTTATCGCTTAAGGCCGGCGGGTTGTAAGCGAACTCGCTGGCGATGTGCACTTCAACCGGTTTCCCTGTCAGTATTTTGAACAAGTGTTTACCAATCAATCCGGCATGCATGCTGGTGCCGGCGGCGAGGATATGGATGCGATCGCTTTCACGCAAATCGTGGACAATGGCTTCGTTAATGACCAAAGTTTCTTCATCGAAATAGTGGCTGAGGATTTTTCGGACAACAAGCGGTTGTTCCATGATTTCTTTCAACATAAAGTGCGGATACGGTCCGCGTTCAGCCGAATCTTCATCAAAATCCATCGGTTCAAAAGCGAGGGTGGCCTCGATGTAATCACGGTTGTAGATGGCGAGTTTATCACGTTCAATAACCGTCATCGTGTAATCTTCAAGCGGCGCGTAGTCGGCACTATGTTTCCCAAGCGCCATCAAGTCGCTGGCAACGATGTACCCTCTGTCGCTCCTGCCAATCAACAACGGGCTCTTATTCTTCGCCGCAATCAAGCGGTTTGGCCGCTGTTGGTCCAAGACCAAGAGCGCGTAGGATCCTTCCAAGAGCTTCAACGTTTCATGGATAGCTTCAGGCGCCTCCATCGTTTGCGCAAACATCTCAATTAAATGTACGATAACTTCCGTGTCGGTCTCGCTTTCAAGCCGGACGTGTGATAAAAAATCGCGTTTCAACATTCGATAGTTTTCAATGACGCCGTTGTGCACAACGATAAACCGTTTTGAAGATGACAAATGTGGATGCGCGTTGGCGCGATTCACTTTACCATGGGTCGCCCAACGGGTATGGCCGATGCCAACGGTCGATCCATGGACGTCTTGAAGCAGCGAGGCGAGGTGATCCACGCGGCCTTTATCTTTAAACATGTCAAAAACACCGGCCTCTAGGTTGTATAGGCTAATGCCGGCAGAGTCATAACCCCGGTACTCGAGTTTGTGCAGCCCTTCGAGGACGATGTCTTTTGCGTTACTATCCCCTAAATATCCAACAATTCCACACATCAAATGGTCCTCCTGATTTCCCGTAAAGTTGTGGTTCATTATATCATAGGAAATCATAAAAAACAATAATCAGAACGCTTGACGGCGGTAGATTACAGCGGCAAAAAAAGCATACATAAAGCCGATAAACACAGACACCCTCCATGGCCATACTGTGCCTACCTCATCCGCATTGAAGACATGCGCGTTGGCCACCAACGCGTTCAACACTCTCACTGATAACGACAGCGAGCTGATTGGCAACCCGAAATCCACCGCCATTTCGGTCACCCAAAAAAGCACCCATACGAGCAACAACGCCAACAGGTGTTTGAACCCTACCCCGCCAAGACTAAACAGCGCCCCGTAAACGCCCATCATCAGCGAAAGCGCGCACAGGGCTTCAGGACCAAACGTCGGGTGCACCGTGCCGTGTGCCATCGCCCCGATGCTTTGCGCCCACAACCACCAAAGCGATACCGCAACCACCCCGCTCATCATCAACACGATAAGTTTGCTGAGGAAAACTTTCAGGCGTGGGGTTCGTTGAACTAAAGCGATATCATACGGCGTCATCACAAACAGTTTCATGGCCACATAGGTCATTAACGACAGCGCGCACACCTTGATTAGCATCATGCTTTCCAACGCATAATCAAGAACATAATCGGTATTGAACAACACGCGTTCAACCGCCGGAAGGTGACGTCGTGTCAACCGTATCAACGAAAGCACCACGACCAGGCTCATCGCAACGATAAACCGTACCGTCCCGCGGCCAAAGACATGCCATGCATGCATGGTAAGCAAGGCTTTCACAGCGACAACACTCCCTCACACACGCCCTCGAACGCATCGCCGCGATGGGTCGCAATCACAAACGTCTCATGGCGTTCGCCAATCACCTTAGCCAACATGGCCACCGCCGCCTCATCGAGGCCGCTGGTTGGCTCATCGAGGAGATACGCGTCCCATTTTTCTCCCAACGACGCAATGAGATGCGTCTTTTGCCGCATGCCTTTTGATAACGCGGAAAACGGCTTATCAAGGTTTTCTTGCATGTGAAACGCGTCAATCAGCCACGCCACACGCCGTGGGTGCGCCGCACCAAGGTTGCCAAGCACGTCCAAATAAGCGCGCGGCGTCATCGCGTCGGGAAACCGGGGATGTTCATCGACGTAAAGGGCCCTTCCACAAACAGAGGCGACACCCTCATGAGGTGTCAATCCAGCCAAGGCCTTAAAGAGGGTCGTTTTACCCGACCCGTTGGCGCCTTTCACCAAACACACCCGCGCTCGCGTGGTGAAATCCGGAATCCTCACCACAAGGTTGCCATAACGACGCGCAAACCCTCGCACCTCAATCACCCTCGATCACCTCGCGATGCGCTAAGGATTCATGCCCATGAAGCGGCGTTCGAATCGCTAGAAAGTCATCACCAACAAGACGATGCAGCTCGCCGTCGCTTTGGTAGGTGATGATCAGTGGATAGCGGTGTAATGCAAGGGGGCGTTGATACGCAAAAGGAACGAAAAACCATCCCGTCTCCCCAGGCATTAACCGCGGCGTCACCGCCAGTGAACGCGGCGTACTGAGCGCATCGTACGTTCGCCCCAACAACGCATCAATCGATAAAAACGAATTCACCTCACCCTCGTGCCTTCGAAAAGCTCTCATATCAGGCTGAACGGCCGCACCACCCAAGGACACCTCATGCACTTCAAGCGGTGTTGCGCCGGTGTTACGGAGCCGAAACACCACCCCGACTGACGTCGGCATGCCAAAGGGTTCAGCGTGCACGTTATGACGATCATATAGGGCGAGCCGTGGCGAGTCTTCCATGTCAAAATGGTAATAAAATGCCCCCATTGGGACACGCAAGGTTTTCGCTTGAACGCTTTCTAACACAAGTTCCGCTTCATCGATGGCAATCAAACCATCTTGAATCACCACCGCAATTTTTAACTCATAAGCCATCGCCATAAACGCTTCGTCTCGAAAACGCACCGTCCCTTCATGATGAATGGCGATGAGCGTCACTGGAACTCGTTCACGACCACACGAAGACTCCACATAAGTACGTACAATGCCCTCAGTGTAGGCATACGGCGTTGAATCTGAACTCAACAACACCGGCACACTGAATGTTTCGCGATCGCTCGTGTACACGTACGCATGCATCGTGTCAAGTGATACCACGCGCAACGGTTTGTCGGTGGTGCACGCTTGAATGAGTAGCCACACCGCGACACTGGCGGTCAACACCACAGCCAAACTAGCGGCTCGGGCGAACATGTATTTCCTCCTTGACGATGGAAAAGTATTCCGTTGTCACCAAAAACACTTCCCAGCCCCCGCTGCGTACGTTACGCCAAAATCGGTAATACCTGGCCACACCGTTAGTCAGCAACCCCTCACCATACACCTCAACACGCAGCCGGGTGGCGGGATCGACTTGCAAGCGAATCTCTACGTGTTCGCTTTGCGTGTGGCTGCGTTCTCGGGTGTGGCGTACGTCAATTTCAGCGTCCAAGTTTAAGCGGAACGATCGTATGTCACCGCTGGTTGACGTACCGATGTTGCCAGTGGCACTCACCTGGTATTTGCTGGCGTATGTCGTTTCAAAAAAGTACGTCTTATGCACAGGACTGGTCCCGGCGTTTTCAATGACATAAAGCGTTTCCTTTCGGAAACGGACCGGCTCATGGTCGTGCGCCGTATACGTTCGCCAACCCCAAAACCGACGACCGGCCAACCGATCATAATACACGTCGAAATGCCACGATTGAAACTGTCGCAATAACCGTACGTCATCGTTCACAAACGCAATGTCTTGATAGGTCAAATACTCACCACCGCGAATCACGGCCGGTTGGATTGCCATCATCAACCCGATGAGCGTCAGGCACCAAAGTTTTTTCATGGAACCACCTCCACCCTCATGGTACGCCGGAGCGCGTCGATTGCTTCTGCCTAAAAAAAAACACCTCAATGTGAGGTGTGTTCGGATTCATGGTACCGCTTGACAAAAGCTTGCCCGTCGCGATAACCGGTTTCAATGCGCATCCGATTGAGGTCCGGGCGGAAATCGAGGATGCCACGTAAACCGCGCGACGGTTTAATGTGATAGATAGTCACATCGCTAGGAAAACGATGCCGTTTCATACGAAAGCGAAACAAGTCGATAAGAAATATTTCATCGCATCCGGCATCGTAAAGTGGCTTCCATGGCGTGCGATCGAGCACGCCACCGTCGTAATGGGTTTCCCCGTTAACAACGACCGGGCGAAAAATAATCGGGATGGCACAGCTGGCAAGCAAGGTATCGACAATGCCCTTTTTATCAAGCTCCCGCAACAACACATAACGACTGAGCGCCTTTTTGCCAAAGGCCTGACGCCAGTTCACGCTCAACAGATCTAAAAACCCTGAGGTTTCATCGCCGGCGTGCGTGATGGCTGCGTAAACATCGTGGTTTATAACGGCCTCAACATCAAGCACTTCTTCAATCGTTTTACGGATGGGTTCGCTGTCGTAATAGCCTGTTTGCACCAGGTTTCCACTGTGTTCAAAGAGCGAACGAAGGAACGATTTTTCTTTGACGAGCACACGCTTTTCGTCCAAGTTTGTCCAAACGTCTCGGGCCTTTTGCAAATCGCCGGCAGCCAAAAGCACGGCGTTTAAGCTGCCGATGCTGGCGCCGCTTATGGCGCTGATGTTTTCCAGCAATCCGGCTTCTTCAAACGCGAGAAGCACACCGATTTGATAAGCCCCTCGGGCACCACCGCCCGCGAGCACAATGCCGCGTTTTGTTTTCATATTGTCTCCTAATAAGGCAATGGTTTTCCGTTGTTCAATGCGCTGCTGATGGTGCCCCCACCAAGGCATTCTTCACCATCGTAAAGCACGCACGCTTGGCCTGGGGTTACGGCACGAACAGGCCGCGCAAAACGCACCGTCACCACCCCCTCTTGGATAATGACACGCACGAGCGTGTCTTTTTGTCGGTGTCGGAATTTTGCCTGAAGGTCACGGTTCTCAAGGGGTGTACCGGGCACAATCACGTTGAGTTCTTCAACGGTGCACGCATCCGCATAAAGCGCTTCGTGATGAAAGCCTTGCACGACAATCAAGGTGTTGGTGTCGAGGTCTTTGCCGGCGACGAACCACGGATCGTTGCCATAACGATCCGACCCGCCGATGCCGAGCCCTTTGCGTTGTCCAATGGTGTAGTGCATTAACCCGGTGTGACGGCCAATTTCATCGCCATCAAAGGTCTTAATCGGTCCTGGTTGAGCCGGGAGGTAGTTGTTTAAAAACTCAGCAAAATGGCGTTCACCGATAAAACATATGCCGGTTGAGTCCTTTTTGTCGGCGGTTGGAAGGTTGTGTTGTTCGGCGAGGCGTCGAACGTCGCCTTTGTTCAAATCGCCAACAGGAAAGAGCACGTTGTTGAGCTGTTTGGATGATAATTGTGATAGAAAATATGTCTGATCTTTGTTGGCGTCGCGACCCCGAAACAGCCGCGGTGCACCGTTGCGTTTAACCCGAGCGTAGTGTCCCATTGCGATGTAATCGGGGTTGAACCGTGAGGCGTGATTGGCAAACGCATCGAACTTGATGTGTTTGTTGCACAGGATGTCCGGGTTGGGCGTGCGGCCGCGTCTATGTTCGTCAAGAAAATGCGCGAACACGTCGCGCCAATATTCTTCGATGAAGTCGACACGATGCAACGGAATCTCAAGCGTCTCTGCGACACGCTTAGCGTCCTCGTAATCGATGGCTTGAGGGCATGTGTCATCCTCAAGGGTAGGGTTTCCGAGCACGTCGCGGTTGGCGGTCGAATCCCAGTTGCGCATGAAAAGGCCAATGACGTCATAGCCTTGTTCTTTTAAAAGCACGGCCGCGACGCTTGAATCCACGCCGCCGCTCATGCCGAGCACCACGCGTTTGCTCATGCATATCAAATCCTTATTGTTTTGATTTTTTCACGTCAGAAGGCATCCGTAAATCACCTCGCGGTGAGAGGGACACATCCAAAATTTTCGGTGAGTCCGGGGTGGCTTGCCGTTTGAACTGTTGGCTGTAAAAGCGGTCGAAGAAATGGCGCACGTACTCACCGCTTTCTTCTTTGGTCAAGTCGAAGGTTTTCTCAATCAGCCAGGCGATGCGTCCTTCGGTGTCGCCGTGCCGTAAATAACGATGCAAGATAAAGTCGTTGACTTCGTATTTCCCAATCACTTCTTCGGTCAACTGGTTCAACACCAGTTCGGGAGAAATCGGGGTGTCAAGGACATCGTGCACAACGTCTTCAATCTTGTCGCCAAACTTCTCGTGTGCATACCGTTCAATCATGAAACGGACAAGCGTCTTGGGAATCCCAGCGTTGATGCCATACATGCTCATCTGATCGCCGTTGTAGGTGCACCACCCTAGGGCCAATTCGCTCATGTCTCCGGTGCCGAGCACAAGCCCGTTTTTCATGTTGGCGAGGTTCATCAAAATCATCGTCCGCGCCCGCGCCTGTGTGTTTTCATAGGTGGCGTCAGTGGTGATTTTATCATGACCAATCAGGTCAAAGTGATCGTTTACGTGATCACGGATGTCAATTTCTTTCATCGTTACACCGAGATGTTTAATAAGCGCGCGCGCCTGTTTTAGGGTTTGCTCGCTTGTGCCGAAGGCCGGCATTGTCACGCCGTAAACATGTTTTCGGTCCATAATCAGTTTGTCGGCCACACGCGTGGCAATTAACAACGCCAACGTCGAATCAAGGCCGCCCGAGACGCCGATGATGATCGCATCTGCTTGCATATGTTTCATGCGTTTAATCAACGCGTTTTCCTGCAAGGCAGCAATTTTTTCAAACGCCTCCAACTCGTCTTTTTTCGGAACGAACGGCGTTTGATCGTGGGGTTTTTCAAAGGTATATTCATCCGACGCATCAAGGTGGAACTCGACATTGACGGTGTCGAACTCGAACTTGTTTAAGGTATCGCGGAATGATGAGTTCAGTTTTCGTGCATAGGCGATGTGCGAAAGATCAATGTCACCGTAAATGACTTCAGTGTCTTGTGAGAAGTTTTCCGTTTCCACCAACAGCTCGCCGTTTTGCGCAATGACGTTGTGGCCGCTGAACACAGTGTCGCTAGTCGACTCGTTGACACCAGCACTTGAATAGACATACGCACCAGCGTTACGTCGGCTGTGTTCAATGATGGTGCGGCGGCGAATGGCTCGTTTGGACAAGTATTCGTTGGAGGCACTCAAGTTAAGAATCATCTTGGCTCCAGACAACGCTAACAAGTTTCCAGGGCTAATCGGTGCCCACATGTCTTCGCATATCTCAACGCCGAAACTGATGCGACCATCGTCGGTCTTGAAAATGATGGAGCCAAACGGCACCACTTGGTCAAGAAAACGAATCATCTTAACTTTTTTCACGATGTCGTAGCCCGAGGTGAACCAGCGTTTTTCATAAAATTCTTGGGTGTTGGGCAGGTAAAACTTTGGCACGATGCCGAGCAACTTGTCTTTTTGTATGATGAAGGCGCTGTTGTAGAGAATCCCATCGATCTCTAAGGGCGCACCAAACACCATGATGCCTTCGTATGGGTTTTCTTTGATGAGGCGTGCGATTTGTTGTTCGGTTTCCTCAAGCAACCCGTGCTGAAAGAAGAGATCGTTGCACGTGTATGCGGTGATGCCAAGTTCGGGAAACACCGCAATGCTCGATGTGAGTGTCCCTAACACCTTCAGCATTTCGTCAACGTTGTAGGTAGGGTTGCCGACCTCTAGTTTGGGGGTGACCGCAGCCACTTTGATGTAGTTTTGATAATACATGAACTCACCTCGAGTATAAGTCGTGTTCTTCAATGTAATCGATGACGGCTTGATGGACCATGCTGCTGTCCATGGTGCGACGGTACTCTGTGCTGGATACAGGGCAATTAAAATCGTCGAAGACGATGAAATTGTCTCGGTATTGATTTAAGAAAACGTCGCCCTCAATACGTTTACGTGCGTCAATGCCATCGCGACCGAGCACGATGATTTTAAACTCCCCAAGCAAACTGCCTGCCCATTTCCAACGCGGCAGGCTAGGGACGTTGTCAGCGCCGATGACAAAGGCAACCGTGGTGGTCGTGTCATCCGATAGGCGAATGAGTGATTGATAGGTCCCTTTGAACGTGTCGTCCTTCATTTCAAGGTCGCTGATGTCAACATCTTTGAGATCATGTGTCATCGCTCGCAACATGTTCAAGCGATGGTAATCACTGGCCAGTTCGCTTTTCGTGTAGGCGTTCGATACCGGTAAATACGTGAACCGCTTGATCGGTAAGCGAGCCTTTAAAAAGTGATACGCTTCTAAGTGCGCCACCGTCGGCGGGTTGAACGCTCCACCATAAACGACATGCATACCATCACCTCAAAATCATTATATCATATTGCTTATTTTTAGCCATAGCCAGCGTGTTTTTGTGCTATAATTGTTTCGAGGTGATTGCATGAACATCGACAAACAATACATTCTCGATTTAGCCGAAGATATCTTGACCATTCCGAGCCCAAGCGGCTACACCAAAGCCATCGTCGCACGCATTGCGCAGGAAGCCGAGCGGTTCGACCTAACGTATGAAACCACCAAAAAAGGCAACTTGATTATCACCGTGCCAGGCGAAACATCGCGTGCCGTAGGCCTTAGCGTCCATGTGGATACGCTCGGTGCGATGGTCCGTTCCATCGGTTCTGATGGCGCGCTGAAATTTACGTCAATCGGTGGGCCAAGCTGGCCGACGCTCGATGGCGAATACTGCACTGTGCGCACACGCGATGGCAAAGATTACAGCGGCACGTTCCTGTCCACCAGCCCCGCCGTGCATGTCTACAAAGATGCCAACACGAAGAGTCGCAACCCTGAAAACATGATTGTCCGAGTCGATGAAGTCGTGGGCAGCAAAGAAGACGTGCTAAACTTAGGCATCGAAGTCGGTAACTACATCTTTTTCGATCCCAAAACAACGATTACGAAGAGCGGATTCATCAAGTCTCGCTTCTTGGATGACAAAATCAACGTCGCCAGCATGTTTGGCCTCATCAAGTTGCTTCAAGACCAAAAACGTACGCCGAAAGCGACCTTAAAACTCATCATTTCAACCTACGAAGAAGTCGGACACGGCGCGTCCTTCATCCCTGAACTCGACGAACTCATCGCTGTCGACATGGGGTGCATTGGTGAGGATTTGAGCTGCACCGAACACGACGTTTCCATCTGCGCCAAAGATTCCAGCGGACCGTATGACTACGACATGGTCAGTGCCTTCGCGGCCATCGCCAAGCGGGAAAACCTCGGTCACGCCGTCGACATTTACCCTTATTACGGTTCTGATGTCAGCGCCGCACGGAGTGGTGGCAACGATTTCAAAGGCGCCCTCATCGGGCCAGGCGTCCACGCCAGCCACGGGATGGAGCGCACCCATTATCACGCCATTGAAAACACCGTAACCTTGTTGTATCATTACTTGACCTAAACAAAACCGCTTCCCTCGGGAAGCGGTTTTGTTTAGGCAAACTCACCGGTGTAAGCGCCTTGGTCGATGATGAGTTCTTCCACGCCGTCGGCGTCGATGCCATACACTTTTAAGTCCGGGCTTTGAAAGATGGCATCCACGTGGATGCGACTGTGGTTTAACCCGGCCTCTTCAAGGCCTTGACGGTTTAGTTTATGCCCGCCATGCAACGTCTTGGGATCGGCTTGACCAAAGGCAACATGGCAACCAATGTTAACATCGAGCATTTGCATAGAGTAATAGGTTTTTAGGTTGGCGATGGGTGAATCATCCCCGACCAAGGCGATTTTGCCGAGGTAGCTTGCGCCGTCGTCGAGTTTAAACAGCCGATCAATCGCATCCTGCTGGTCGCTCATGACATGCTTGACACGCCCTTCCTCAAACCGCACGGTGAACGGTTTGAGAAACTGGCCTCGGACATTGACGGGGGCGGTTATGCGCAACGCGCCTTCCACGCCGTATTTATGCGGGCTTGTGTATAGGCGGTAATCTGGCATCTGACGCAAGAACGCCCCGCGCTTATGGTCATGGAGCGCACCAACGAAGCGATGGTTCTCCGGCAGCGCGATGTCGAGTTGTGTTTGTTGGCTGCGAAAGCGCAATGATTGGTAGTTGCGTTCGTTTAACCGTTTGCGACGCCTCTCAAGATTATCGATGGCGGCATCCCACGCGCGACGCGGATGCTTTTCATCGAGGTGCATCATGTAGATAAAGGCGTCCACAAGTTTGTCGTATGCTTCGTCTTCTTTCAGTTTTGGGTATACGCGTGTTGCCCACGTTTTATTAGGGTAAGGAACCACACACCACTTAAGTTCATTGTACATTTTCTGATCGAATGGTCGAACTTTTGGGGCGGTAAGTTCGCTCGCCTTTCGTAACCGCGAAGGATTAATGTCTCGCATCGCGCCTGGAAGGCTTGAACTAATATTGAGTACGGCAGCACCGCGTTTGATCATGGTGTCGTAGCGAGCGAGCACGTAGTTGGGAACATCGCCAAGCACCTGTTCGCTTGCGTGCTTGAGTTTATGACGGCTGATGGTCGCATCGTTCCAGTTGACGTGAACCGTGCCGCTGTTAAAGCGTTCGTACGCTAATTTCACCAGCGCTTCAACAAACGGTGCGGCGTCGATGGGCGCGTTAATCAGGAGGTCTTCTTGAGCTTTCAGGTTGATTCCCTTAGCAAGAGCAAGGTCGGCGTACGCTTCGATATGCTTCATGTGGTGGCTTCTCCTTTCGCAGTAAACGGGTCTTTTCTAAATGGCTTAAGGACGAGGGTGATCACGCCTTTGGGAAATCCGTACAACCCTTCAGTGATGACTCGGGGCATCAACCGAAACGCTTCTTTAAACGCGGCAATACGAATTTCTTGTACGGTCATCAGACGGTTATCTCGGAACAAATAACGACGAGTGACAATACCGATTCTACATGTCAACATGCCGTTGGCGACGCCTTGAAAGACCGAGTTCGTCGCGGTGCGTAAAAACGGCACGTCGGTGATGGCTTCACCGAACTTAGATGGCATAATCTCATGAAAACGGACATCTTCCAGCCCCTCGGCAATCATCGCCGTTACCGCCACGTTTAAGCCGAGTTTCCCAAGGTCAACATAGCTTGGTCGAAAACCGCACGCTTCGACGATGGCTTTCAACATGCGGATGTTCGACATGATGACCGCGAGCATGTCGAGGTTGCCGTTTTGGCTGATGGCGGTTGTCATCAACACGGTCTTTGAATGTTTGACGATGATGCGATCAATCTGTTTACGCACAGTGCCTTGATAGACGTTTTTTAGCGCATCAGGCAAGCGCGATTCATCGTTGAGGGCATCGCGTAGCCGTTGTCGATCGGTATCGGTCAGCGTGTCCATCCGGAGTAAGTTTCGTGCGGCTTTGACGTACGCTCTATTGGCTTGTTTGTCGGTGGCCTCAATGGCGATGGAAAAACTCGGTGCCAAAAAAATGACACGAAGCGGGTTTAAAACCAACAAGTAGACCAACAAAAACGCGATGATGTAAAAGCCAATCTCTGCGTAGCGATGAACCTGACGAAGCCGTTCACCCACATTAATGGCGCTTGAGGCAACGACCATCGAAAGCATCACAAGCACACCAATCAGCACGAGAATCCAAAAAGTTTTGCGTGGCATGATATAACCCCCTCTCACACATTCATTGTACCATAACGCCGTGGTGAACCCACGTAAAAAGAAAACCGCCGAGGCGGCTTTCATGTTTACTCTTCGAGGATGGCGATGACGGGAATCAACAAAAAGGCCAGCCAGGCAATAGCCCACGCATCAAGGAAATACCCACAGAGGAAAAAAATCAACAAGGCGAGAAACGGACTGAGTTCTGTCAAGGTTCTTCGACCCGGTTGGATTAAAATAGAAAGCATCGGGGCGGTAAGCAAAAAGAGCCATGCCACGACAAAAGCTGAAAACAACGCGCCGACAAGAATAAACAACACCACGCTAAGCACAAAGACACCTTTCAACCACGTCGCGTGGCGACCGTCGAAATCGATGAGAATCGTCACGTGTCCCGTCATTAAACCAACCAGCAAAAACGGCGCAAACGCCACCAACGCAATCAACCACGATGTGACCACATACCCGAGCACAAGGTAGAGCCCCGCCGACACGAAGAAACTTAACAGCACGATGGCTTTGTGTTTGTCGCCCTGCTTTTCTAAAATGCCAAAGGGAATCGGCAACAGCAACACAAGCCACGTCGGCACATAGGTGTTAGTGGTGTACCCGATTAGGAAGAACGCCACGACACCGACAAACAGACTTAAGCCTGCAAGGACGCCAAACGTCACCCCGCCATGACGATGCCCTTCTATGATACCTGCCATCGGAATCGCTAAAAACACGAGCCACCCTGGATGCCACGCGTCCAGTGTAAACCCGACAATCATAAACACGCTCACCGCCAAAAACGGGCTGGCCGCTGTAAGCGGGAAACCTCGTCTACGGCCAATGCCCTCAACCAACACAGCCGACAGCGGAATCAGTAAAAAAGCCATCCACGACACATGCCATGCGTCAAACACGAACCCGCCCAGAAAAAACAGTGTAACCGCAATAAAGGGCATGACAGCAACGATTTTATGGCTGTTTTTACGGCTTGTTTCCTTGAACTTATACGTTGCTTTCAACCCTTCTTCCACGGCCTCAACAGTGCCGATGCGGGCGGTGATTTCCGCGTCGCTCAAGCCTTTGTCTTTTCCATCGGCAATCATTTGATGATAGTCGTCCATGATGTCTTTCTTCTCTGTTTCGCTCATCGCAAAACGGTTGAGCATTGCTTTTAACTGCGCAAGGTAATCATGCATCTTGGTTCCCTCCTAATATGGTGAGCACGTTATGCAAAAACGTTTCCCATTCGTTTTGAAAATCCGCCAGTTTTTTTCTCCCCTCATCGGTGATGCTAAACGTTTTTCGGGGCGCACCCACGGGAGATGGTTCGTGGGCGGTATCGAAATATCCTTGTTTGGCCAGCCGCCGCAAAATCGGATACACCGTGTTCTCATTGACATCCACGGTGTCGGCGAGCGCGTCGATAACATCAAAACTCGTCTGTGATTTATCGGCGACGACTTTCAGCACAAGCATCTCGACAATCCCTCGTTTAAACTGTGCGTTCATGCCCGACCTCCTTTTATTGTGCATTACACAATTAAATCATACCATGTTTTTGTGTATCGCACAATAAAAAGTAAAAAAAAGTGAAATTCAATTGAATTTCACAAAACAAACCACGTTCTTATCTTGGCTCCGCATAAAACCAAGCGACGCATAAAAGGCATGCACGTGCGTGTCAGCTATGTCGGTGATCAGCACCTTCTGACGAACGTGTAAATAATCGTCAAGGGCGCGGTTCATCAAGTGTTTTCCGACGCCTTTCGTCTGGTGGTCGGGCTTAACCAAAATGTCTTGGATGTAAAGAATGTGTTCCCCGTCTCCAACGAGTCGAATGAGGCCGATAAGTTCATCGCCTTCATAGGCTCCGTAGCATGCGAGCGACGCGCTAAACATGCGCGCGAAGCGCGCATCGTCTTTTAAGTAATTGACCCAATCGACGCTTTCATAAAGCGATCGCAAGGCATCGATATCGTAGCGTGTTAGTTTTGTCACGTGCATGGTATCGCCTCCAACCCGTACCCATTATACCTAACGGCACATAGACATGCAAGTCCTGGTTAGGCTTTTGGATGAGGAATGCGGCTTTCTTCGACCACGCGACCCTCTTCTAAAAACACGATGCGATCAGCAATCGCTTTGGCGTCTTCATAGTCATGGGTGACGAGAATGCTGGTCATGTGGGTTTGTTTGATGATCGCACGAAGTTCGGTTCGAATGCGGTACTTCAGGTCGGTGTCGAGGTTGCTGAAAGGCTCATCCAGCAGCAAAATGCTCGGGTTGGGTGCGAGAGCCCGCGCTAGGGCGACGCGTTGTTGTTGTCCGCCGGAGAGTTCATGCGAGTAACGGTGGCGTTTATCTTCCAACCCCGTAAGCTCAAGCATCTGTGTGACGCGTTTAGCGCGCTCAGCCCGAGAAAGTTTGTTGAGGCCGAACGCCACGTTTTTTTCAACGGTCATGTGGGGAAATAGAGCGTAATCTTGAAAGACCATGCCGACGCCGCGTTTTTCGGCATCAACAAACACCGTCGTCGAACACAGTGTCTTCTCATCAATCATCACGTGTCCACCCCCAGGCATTTCAAGGCCACCAATTAACCGAAGCAAGGTGCTTTTTCCTGACCCACTCGATCCTAGGACGGCAACAATTTCGCCTTCTTCCATCGTTAAAGACACGTTGTTTAAAATGTCGTCATGCTTTTCATACGCGAAACACAAGCTTTCAATTTTTACGTACACGACCAACCCCTCCTTTCGATTTAACGTGGGTTAACACATACACACTGATGGCTGCCACCGCAATCAAGATGAGCGATGGCACCGCCGCTTCTGCCAGCCTTTCTTCGCTGGTGTACTCATAGACGCGTGATGCCATGGTGTTATAGTTGACAGGACGCAATATCAGCGTCAGCGGCAGCTCTTTAACCACGTCGATGAAGACGATGATGGCCGCCCCAATGATTCCTGTTTTAATCAGTGGTAGGTCGATTTTAAGCAGTGTCTTCATCTTTCCCGAACGCAACGTGTAGGCGGCTTCTGTGTAGGATTCACCGAGCTTGTCGTAGCTTGCTTCGATGGTGTTGAAGCCGATGGCCATAAACCTGAGCACATAAGCGAACAACAACATCGTCAGACTCAAGCTGAGCACCAATCGACCGGTGTCGGCATCAACCCATCGATACAGCGGATAAAGCAGGCGGTCTAGACGGACAAAAAACACGTGCACTGCAATCGCCAACACCGCCCCGGGAATGGCGTAACCAAGGTTGGTGATTTTTAGCCACGCCGTTTTACCGCGGGTTTTCCGCCCACGACCGAAGTTCGCCAGCATCACTGCAACCACCACGATGATGAGCGTCGCCGCCAGCGAAATCGTCAGCGTGTTAAGCATCACATAAATGGTCTCTAAGGCGAAGAAGCCAACTCGAGAAAACTGCGACAACCAGATGAGGTAGCCGACGGGGATGAAAAACCCTCCCCCCAGCATCAACCAAAGCATCCATGGATAGCTTTTCTCCATGCCTTTGAGTGCTCTTCTTGGCAGCGGGCGAGGCCGGCTTGTTTGATCGTAACGACGGCGACCACGAAGCACGCGTTCGAGCACGACCACCACAAACACGATGATCATCAGAACGGCGCTCAAACGAATTGCAGCGCCGACGTCATCAAACGAAAACCATGCGTTAAAAATCGCGAAGCTAAAAACTTGAACGTTGAAAAACGCCACCAACCCATAATCGTTCAACGTTTCAAGCACCACCAAGAGCGTGCCGGCCACCAACGCGGGGCGTGCCAGCGGCAACACTACCTGCCAAAACGTGCGCCATTTAGATGCCCCAAGCAAACGCGCGCTTTCGATGTACGCGGCGTGTTGACGAGAGAGCGCACTGCGGGTAATCATGTAGACGTAAGGGTACAACGTTAACGTAAAAATAACAATGGCACCTTGCATGCTCATCACAGCAAGGTTGAGTTCAATGCCGATGTCTCGTAAGCTGCGAGGCACCAAGCCGATGTAACTAAACATGTCTGCGTACACATACCCCATGATGTATGAGGGCACAGCAAGCGGTAAGATAAGCATCCACTGCAGCGTCTTACGGCCTTTAAACTCATAGCGGGCAACAACGTATGCGGCGAAGAAACCAATCGCGGCACTTAACATCGCGACGACCCCAATCAGCACAAACGTATGCTCAATGTAATCGCGTAGACGGTGCGTTCGAATATGCACCCAAGCATCGCTCGGTGCCTCAAAAAGCCGTAGCAAAATCGTCAAAAGCGGGATCACAATCAGCAATCCCGCCACCAAACCAGTGACATTAAATACGTTCGCTTTCGTTTTGAGCCGTCTTAGCATCCGATGACATCCTCTCGGCTTAACGCCAGCCTGCTTCGTCCATAATCTCCTTGGCACGGCGGTTGTGTTTGCCGAGCGCGGACAAGTTCATGTCTTGCGCGTTAAACGCTCCCCATTCGTTAAGCAGATCGGCCCACTCGACGTTCGGGTTCACCGGGTACTCATAATTCGACGTCGTGAAGTGTCGTTGGGCTTCTTCAGAGAGTAAAAACTCAACAAACTGCGTGGCCGCCTCGACGTTGCTTGTGTGTTTGACCACCCCAACAGCCGATGCGTTCACGTGCGTGCCGGTCGTGGCTTGATTAGGGAAGAACACCTCAAGCGTTTGCGCAGCCTCGATTTGTGTCGCGTCTCCACTGTTTAGCATCACCCCGATGTAATAGGTGTTCATGATGGCTAAGTCGGCTTCTCCCGCAAGCACGCTGATAGCTTGAGCCCGGTCGTTTCCGCGGGGGGTCGTCGTGCCGTCTAGACGGACGGCAAAATTGTTGACGAGGCCTTCGGCAAAATCACGGGCGTGCGCTTCTCCTGCTATTTCGATGAGTGAGGCCATCAAGCTTTGGTTGTAGATGTTTTCGCTGGAACGGGTAATCACACGACCGTGCCACGCGGGTTCCGTTAACGCTTCGTAGGTTGACAGTTCGCTTGCGCCCACACGCTCAGGGTGGTAGACGAACACGCGAGCACGCATCGTCATACCAAACCAGTGGTTATCGGGATCGCGAAGGTTCTCGGGAACCACGTCGGTTAAAAACGCGCTCTCAATCGGCCGAAGCAGATGGCGGTTTTTTGCCCGCTCAAGGCCTCCGGCATCGGCGATAATCAACACGTCGGCGATGGTGTCTTCCCCCTCGTTTTCAAGTCGGTTGAGCAAGGGATCGGCGCTGTGATGCACGATGTTCACCCGAATGCCGGTTTGGTCAGTGAAACGGTCATATAGGACATGGTCGCTATCGTAGTGCCTTTCTGAGAACACGGTAATCGAATCGCCGCCGGAAGGGTTTCCAAATTGGCAGGCGGCAAGTATGCCGATTAAGGTGGTCACAGAAAGGAGTAACAGTAGGCTTTTCATGGTTGTCTCCTTTTTTATAATATTTATAATTAAATCATGGGTACGTTATCATGATAACAAGCCCGCATGCGAGCGTCAAGATTATCAATAGTTTTTCTAATTAAGCCTTGGTTTCAGTCGTTAAGCAGAAACCCTACGCCCCCGATGTTGTTAGTCCGCACAACCAACTTAAGGCATAAAAAACGGCGTTTTCACGCCGTTTATTCGTTGTTCGATGGTTTGCCTTGGTCGATGATGTCGCGGTAGGCTCGATAATACGCTTCAACAACCCCGGGTTCAAACGGGCCTTGCCGCTTGTCAATCATGGCTTTGAGCGTCTCGAGTTCACGTTCAAGGATGCGTTTAAGTTTGGGTGGGTAGTCCATTTTTACTTTGTGTTTATTGTACTCCTTACGATCTAAGGTGACATATGAGTAATCAGGACTGACCTTCACATCGAGATCATAATCAATGTACTTTAGCGCTTCTGAATCAACCACATATGGGCTTGCAATGTTGCAGTAATAGAAAATGCCCGAGGGTCGTATGATGCCGATGACGTTGAACCACCGCGCCTTAAAGAACCAGGTCACAGACGGTTCGCGCGTATACCAAAACCGGCCGTTTGATTCAATGACCTTGGTGCGTTCATTGGCGATGATGAGCGTGCTATCGTCCTCGGAAACGACCGTCGCGTTTTCCCAGATGCGGTGCAACGATTCGTCGTGTTTGTAACTCTGAACCACGATGTCGTCATGCGGTTTTTGTTCCATGGTATCACGTCCTTCGGAGAGTATATCATCGGTGCGACTCGCGGGTTATCCGCTGCGAAGAACCCACCACACAACGACGGCCAGGGTAATCAAAATCGCCGCATCAAAAACGATTAAGCTAATCCACTGTGCGCGGTCTTTGGGGGCGTTTTTCTTCGGGTTGTTTTCGTTCGGGTTCATGTTGTGCATCGTGTCACGCTCCATGACGCCCGCCGTTGACGGGCAATATTTGGCCGGTGATAAACCCCGCATCGCTATCTGCCAAGAAGGCGGTCGCTTTCGCAATGTCTTCGGGGCTGCCAAGACGGCCAAGCGGCACTGTCTTAATGTAGTCCTCGATGCCTTCGTCAATCCGTGATTGGGTCATGTCGGTCGGAATCATGCCCGGCGCGACTGCGTTCACGCGCACGCCGCGTGGGGCGAGTTCTTTTGCGAGCGCTTTGGTCAAGCCATTGACAGCGGCTTTCGAAGTGGCGTAAGGCGATTGATTAGGTGGCCCGACAATGCCTGAGCCTGAAGAGATGTTAACGATGGCCCCACCGGTTTTTTCTAGCGCATCGATGGCGGCTTTCACCATCAACCACACCGACGCCACGTTGACATGCATCGCCAATTGATACTCGCTGAACGAAAGGTCGTCAATGCGGCCAGAGACGAGCACTCCGGCATTGTTGACGAGGACGTCGAGACGTCCAAATGCCTCGAGTGTGGTCTTTATCACACGCTTGGCGTCAGCTTCATCGGCCACGTCACCTTGGGCGAGCACCGCGTTGACGCCTTGCGCTTCCACCGTTTCTTTTAATGATTGTGCTTCAGCCTCGCTTCGCCGATAATTGATCGCTATGTTGTAGCCTTTGGCCGCGAATTCTTTGGCAATCGCGCGGCCAAGGCCGCGCGAAGCTCCGGTGATTAAGGCGGTCTTAGTCATTCGAATCACTCCCGTGGTGGTTTTTGAGAAAATCTTTGCCTTTGAAGATGTCGGGCTCGTGGGTATGCAAGCCTGGGTAGCCTTGTTGGCGCAAGGCTTCATAGAGCACAATGGCAACGGCGTTTGATACGTTCAAACTCCGTGTCTTATCTGACATAGGGATGCGGACACACCGCTCAATATTCGCTTTAAGAAGCGATTTAGGGATCCCTGTGGTTTCCTTTCCGAAGACGAAATACACATCACCGTCGCCGGTGTAATCATGATTATCGTGCGAACGTTCAGCGTAGCGAGTGATAAAGTAAAAGTGGCCTTGACGATCTGCTTGGAACGCCTCATAGCTGTCGTGGATTTCGTAATCTAAATCTCGGAGGTAATCGAGTGCCGGACGTCTGACGTGTTTGTCTTCGAGCGAAAAGCCGAGCGGTTTAATCAGATGCAACCGTGCACCGGTGGCGACGCACGTACGCATGACGTTGCCGGTGTTTTGGGGGATGAGCGGTTCATGCAAGACAATGTGGTTCATCGGCTTTCCTCCAGTCTGTTAATGATGCGCGTGGCATCGACGTTAAACCAAGGAACGTGTGTGTAGCGTGACGCGACGTCGCGCATCAAAGGTAAGCTGCTCGTCATGCCTTGATTCAACAAAAGCGCCATGGCGTTACGTTTCAACACTAACCCGCCACGCCATGCGAACGCATAGGTGTTGTAGGCTTTGTCAATCGCTTTGTTTGACATTGCAAGCAGGTTCTCGAGGTTCAGCTGAGCGTTGGCATCGGCCATGAAGTGTGGCCGATCCACAAAGATGCGTCCTGTGTTTTTGGGGCACACGCGTTGGCAGACATCGCACCCGAACACCATCGTTTTCAGCGGCGCCAAGTCCGCATCGTTGAACGATGATTTCAACTGTGTCACATAAGCACTGCATGCGCGCTGGTCGAAGCCATTATCGAGGGCGTCAGTTGGACAGGCCTCGATGCATCGGGTGCAATCGCCACACCCGTCGGTGGCATATGGTACGGTAGTAATCGGAGTATCCACGAGCAAAATGCCGAGGTAATGATACGTTCCAAAGCGTGGATGAATGAGAAACTGGTTTTTACCACGGGTGCCAAGCCCCGCTAGCGTGCCGGCTAGCCGTTCATTAAACGGGCTGATGTCGGCATACCCTTTCGCGCGCACGCCGCGTCGGGTAAAGGTTCGTTCTAAATCTGAAAATACGTCACGAAAAACGCGATGATAATCGGTGCCATACGCGTAACGAGACACCAGTCCAAACCCTTTGCCTAGCCACGGTACGGTGTCGTGAGGGTAGGAGATGCTCAACACAAGCATCGTTTGGTATCCTTTTAGCGCGTCGCGTTCGGCGTCGGTGAGATGGGGATTAGTGGCGAGGTAGACCGGGACATCGAGCGCCTTGACGTCATCGATTAGCGGGTGATTCAGGACGGTGTCTATCACGGGTTTTTCCCCCTAACGAAAATGGTGGGTGCCTAAAGCACTCCACCATTTTATCGTGTCGACCCCTTCGCCGTCAGGGTCGATAAGACGCGAGGTCTTATTCCGTGGCCATTATACCACGTCACGATAGCCATGGCAATGGTGCTTGGCGTTTTGCCTTTGAGTTACACAAATCAAGGTGCAAACGACGAATCTGTTTATGATTTTTGGTTTTTCTCAACGGACTCTAAGCGCGTTTCCAAGGCTTTAATCGTGTCGTCAAGGCGGTCGATGCGAGGGTCTTTCGTGGTGAACGTGGTGGCCGTGTCCTCGTGGTCAAAAAACGCCAAGGCGAAAAAAATCAGTGCAAACGCGCCCACCAACGCCACCAACATCAGTTCGCCGATGATGAGAAACACGACGAGTGCCAACACATCAAGCGTGGCGAGTCCAAACCATACTCCACGCATGGCTTATGAGGCGCTCGTTGCGCGTTGATGTTTTGCTCGAATGGCGTCGATGAACGACGGATCAAACATGCCTTTTTTAACCATCGCTATTTCTTCCTTGTACGGTGCATACACGCGTTTTGTGCTGTCATCGGTCTCCGTGACATAAGGGGTCTCAAGAATTTTAGGGATGGCGGTAAAATCGGGGTGGTGAATGATAGCGTTAAGCGCCTCAAACCCTATATAGCCGGTGCCGAGGTTGGCGTGACGATCCTTGCCTGCACCGCGGGGATTTTTTGAGTCGTTGATGTGAAAAACACCGATGCGGTGTTGGCCGACGATGCGATCAAACTCCGCCATCACCCCGTCAAAATCACCTTTCACGTCGTAGCCGGCATCGTGCGTATGGCAGGTGTCAAAACAGACGCTTAAACGCTCGTCATGCTCGACGCCGTCGATGATGGCGCGTAACTCTTCAAAGCTACGTCCGACTTCGGTGCCTTTGCCAGCCATTGTTTCAAGGGCGATGTGTACATCGTAAGCTTTTGTGCGTTCAATAACCTTTTCCAGTCCATCAACAATGCGTTCAATGGCGGACTCAGCGCCTTCTTTCACGTGAGCGCCCGGATGTAAGACGATGTGTTTGGCCCCAATCGCAGCGGTGCGTTCGATTTCGCTAACTAGGAAATCTTGGGCGAAGGCGCGCTTGGTTGGGTCGGGGTTCGCTAGGTTCATCACATACGGCGCATGCACAATGACATCCTCGGGTCGGATACCCGCTTCTTCCATGCGACGTTTGGCGAGATCGATGTTGAGGTCTTCAATGGGTTTGCGGCGCGTGTTTTGCGGTGCACCGGTGTAAATCATGAACGCGTTGGCGCCGTAGGAAAGCGCTTCATCGACACTTCCAAGCAACATTTCGCGGCCGTTCATCGAGACGTGGCTTCCGAGTTTGATCATCGTTTCATTCTCCTTTTATCCTGGGGTGCGTTTTTCGGTTTGGTGCCTTTCACGGTGTAGGCGATTCGATGTTTTTCCATGTAATGGAACACATGACCATCGCGATCTGTGAAGTAACTGATGGCAGTGCCGCTGTGACCCATGCGTGCGGTGCGCCCAACACGGTGAACATAAAAATTCATGTCCACAGGTAGATCGTAGTTAATGATGTGGCTAATGCCTTCGATGTCCAGACCGCGGCTTGCCATGTCTGTGGCGACGACGTATTGCACATCGAGGTTATGGATGCGTCTAAGAAGCTGTTTACGTTTGCGTGCTGGCACATCACCGTGTAGGGCAATGGCCTGTTTACCTGCTTGATACAACATCGTCGCAAGGCGGTCAGCGTCGGCTTTCTGATTGACGAACACCAACGCTAAATACGGCGACGTTTCACGGGTGAACGCCATTAGTCGCTTATCTTTTTCTGCCGGGGTGTCAACACGGAAAAAGCGATGGTCAATGGCCAGAGAGCCCAGGCTTTTATCTTCAAGTGAAACCTCTTTTGCGTGCCGTGTTGAGCGTCGTAAAAAAGGTTTCAGGCTTTCTGGAATCGTGGCGCTGAACACCATCAGTTGGGCGTCATTTTTGGTTGTTGAAACGATTGATTCAATGTCTGGCAAAAAGCCGATATCAAGGGCCATGTCGGCCTCATCGATGACGATTGTCTCGGCGCGATGGATTTTCAAGACGTTGGCATTGATGGCCAAGTCTTTAATTTTCCCCGGGGTGCCGATGACAATCATCGGTTGGCTTTTCTTCAGCCGTTCGATTTCTTGGTGGCGATCTTGTCCGCCGCTGTATAATCGGATGTCGATAGGCTCCTCAGCGTGCGCAGCAATCTGCCGGGCAGCATCCAATAGCTGCGACGCCAGTTCACGGGTCGGGCTGACAATCACGGCCTGCACGCGATGTTCCCTTTCAACAAGCCGCGAAAAGATGGGGATTAAGAAGGCGTGGGTTTTCCCGCTTCCCGTTTGGCTACAGGCGACGATGTCCCTTCCGCGGATGGCATCCGGGATGACGGCACGCTGCACGTCGGTAAAATCGGTAAAGCCGAGTGCTTGAACGGCGTTGGCGATGTAGGTTTTGGAAAATTGCATATTGTTCCCTCGTTTCTGTCCATTTCATTATATAATAAAACCGACGGTTTTCCAATTGATTGACTTAAAGGAGGCGCCATATGAATGTATATGCCCTAACCCCGCGCGGCTATTGTCACGGCGTAGTACACGCCATTGACGTTGTCCGAAAACTCGCCGCCGATTCCGACGTCAAACGTCCGATTACGGTGCTTGGCATGGTTGTGCACAACACGCGGATTGTCGATGACTTTGCGGCGCTCGGCGTACGGACGCTGCACGATCCGACTAAAACGCGCCTCGCGTTGCTTGATGATATCGATGAAGGCACCCTCGTCGTGACCGCGCACGGCGTCAGCGAGGCGGTCCTCGAAAAAGCTCGTGATAAGGGCCTCGACGTCATCGACACAACCTGTGCCGACGTCACCGAGAGTCAGCGCGTCGTCAAAACGTACGTCCAACAAGGTTACACGGTGTTTTTCATCGGCAAGCATACCCACCCCGAAGCCGAAAGCGTGCGGGCCATTTCGCCAAACGTCATCGTCATCGAGTCGCTCAGCGACGTGGCGTCGACCGATGTTAAATCCACGGCGATTGCCATCACAAACCAAACAACGATGAGTTTATTCGACATCTATCATATCGGCAAGGCGATTCGCCGAAAATATCCCTACGCCATCGTCCTTGATGAACAATGTGACGCCACACGAACGCGACAGCTTGCGGTGAAACACCAACCGTCTGAGGTCGAGCACTGTTTCGTCGTTGGCGATCAACACTCCAACAACACGAAAAAACTCGTTGAAACCGCCCGGGAAGCCGGTTTTTCAGCCAATCGTATCGCGTCAGTGGAAGAAGTGAATGTGGCGGCGTTGAAAAAACTATCCTGCGTGTCGGTCACAAGCGGTGCCTCGACACCAAGCGCCTTGACACGAGAAGTCATACGTTTTTTACAAGCGTTTGACCCGGACAGTCCTTCAACTCACGACACAAAAAGCACCGTTAAAAACGTCATCACCATGCATCGGCGTTAGTTTCATGCTATACTGGTTGCAGTGATTAATACATGAAAGGAGCTTTCCCCATGCCCAAACGAACCATGGTAGAAAACTATGCGGCGCTCGCGGTAAACGTTGGTGCGAACGTCCAACAAGATCAGCACGTCGTCGTGCGTTCGACGACCGAGACAAGAGATTTGGCCCGTGAAATTGTTAAACAAGCTTACCTGGCCGGTGCCAAACGCGTCCACGTCGATTGGTCTGACGATTACGTTTCACGTCATGGCTATGAATACATGGACATCGACACCTTGCAAGAAATCCCAACGTGGGTAGTCGACAAAGCAAAACATGCAATCGATAAAGGCGCTTGCTTTATCAGCATCACCTCACCAGTCCCTGGATTGAACCAAGGGGTTGACCCAGAAAAAATGCAAAAATCTGGCATTGCGGCGATGAAGAAACTGTCGTTTTTCCAAACCCACATGATGGCCAACAAGGCCCAATGGACCATCGTGGCTGCGCCCAACACTGTCTGGAGCGAAAAGGTGTTTCCTGGCAAAACCGGAGACGAAGCGAACGAGGCGTTGTGGGACGCCATCTTCGAAGCGTGTCGCGTGCGCGATGGCGGTGACGCCGTGGCCGAATGGGAACGCCACAACGAAACCCTCTCACGCCGAAACCAGATATTAAACGACCATCAGTTTGCGGCGCTGTCGTTCAAAAACAGCCTCGGTACCGACATCACGATTGAACTCGTTAATGACCATGTGTGGGCCGGCGGCGATGAAGTTACCACCTCCGGCGTTCGCTTTAACCCGAACATCCCCACCGAAGAAACCTTTACCATGCCCCACAAAACCGGCACCAATGGTAAAGTTGTGGCAACCAAACCGCTCAATTACCAAGGCAACTTAATTGAGGATTTCTGGCTAGCGTTCAAAGACGGCAAAGTGGTTGATTTTGACGCTAAGAAGGAAAAACGCACCCTCCAAAACCTGCTTGAGTTTGACGAGGGCAGTTCATACCTTGGCGAAATCGCTCTCATCGAACACGACAGCCCCATCCAAAACACCGGCATTCTCTTTTATAACACACTCTTTGATGAAAACGCGAGTTGCCACATGGCGTTGGGTCGAGCCTACCCAATGAACGTGAAAAACGGCACGTCGATGGAAAAAGATGACCTTGAAAAACTTGGCTACAACCATTCAATGGCCCATTCGGACTTCATGTTTGGCAGCGAGGACATCAATGTGACCGGCATTAAAGAAGACGGCACGCGGATTCCCATCATGAAAAACGGCAACTTCGTCTTATAATCAAAACGGACCGCGGTGCGGTCCGTTTTTTTGCTTGTCGCAAGCCAATGGATGTGCTATGCTTAAAGTGTCAGATTAACGTCAAGTTGAGGAGGTCTATCTATGCGTAAACGTCTGAACGAAGCGATGCCGATGATTGCGGTCACCCTCTTTTTGTTCATTGGTTTTGTCTATCGTGAGTGGTTGTTAGGCGTGCTGGTTTTCTTGCTGATTCCACTTTCGTCTTTGCTCATCAGCCAAAAGCCAATCGATACGATTCGCAACCTGGTGCCTTTGGCGGCTGTGGCAGCATTTCTTGTGCTCGCGCTCGGTTATGACATGGCTCACCCCGGGTGGTTGGTGTTTTTACTAATTCCAATCTTCAACACCTTGCTCGGTGAAGAAACATCAAGTCGTTAAAAAGCTTTGACCTCGGTCAAAGCTTTTTTTGTGTGGTGTCTTAATCGCCTCGGGAAAGGTCATCCATGTGTTCGGGCATGGTCTTAACGTCATCCTTTTTATACGCAAACACGTAGATACGATAAAACACGAAATAGCCGGTGAGAAACGCGATGGCGATGGTGACGTTGCGAAACACGGTTTGAAACTCTCGTCCGCCAAAATACCAAAACACCGTGGCAAGCAAACTGAATCCCACAAACACGAAAAACATCCCTTGCAAAAGCATGTACCATATCTTTAACACTTTCTCCATGGGCATCACTTCTTTCGTATCGGTAGTCACATTGTACCACAGGTTTGTGTGCTTGTAACGTGATATTACGCTTCTTCGTGAGTGCGATCTAACAAGCGTTTCGGGCTACCTTTTGATTCCCGGTTCTTCTGACTTCGCCTCAGCGTGACAGTAAGGGTGCGGACGTTGGTAAGGTGATGTAAGATGACCATGTCGATAACATGGCCGATAAACGCCACAAGCCAAACCATGACGACAAAGGCGATAAAGCCAAGCACCGCCTCATGAACTAAGTAGTTGACAGCTAGACTATGGCCAACAACCAACACCAAAACGGTTTTAATAAGCAACACAACCTTGAACGTGCTAATCCACACGGGGGCTGTGTGGTCAGTGATGGTGTGCCAAAACGTGGGTTTTTCCATGGGGCCTCCTTGTATGGGTTCAAAAATTCGCACCGCACAAGCAAGGTGACCACGAGACGGGTGCCTCGATTGCGCACGTCACCCTGTCACGACGCCATGCAATCAATCAACGCACCGTAAATCACCTTGTCATCCATGCCATGCATGGTTAATTGTAACACAGAACAAAGCCTTTGGTCAAAGCGATAAGTGGACATAATCCCATGAGAAAAGCGCGTTATTCACGCGCTTCAATCCATGAATCAATCGTCTCGTTATCCAGTGTGCCGCTTGCGTATCGAATCGGTGTGTCGGCCTGTTCAATGTCCTCAATCAAGTCGATGCGTGCCGCTTCGAGCACGGCTTTACCGGATATGGTTGCGCGTTGCGCCACCAGCCCAGGTGCCCCATCGGGTTCGCTCGTGATGACCATCATGTAATGATCCGCGTCGTCACGGTTGTAGGTCATATAGAACACGCACATCTCATCGTCAATGTCGTCGTCTTCATGCAGCATGCAGACCCAGTCAACACGCCCAAAAACGGCTTCACCATCAGTTGCATCGAGAACATCAAGGATCGCTTTTTCACCGTGGCGCATAATCGGTGCTTCCCATGACACACTGCATGCGGATAGCAAAACAAGTCCCACAATAAGTGGTATAATCCTAGGTATTTTCATGGTGTACCTCCAAACGTACGTTCGATTCATTGTATCAAAAATTCAACGACTCGTCAAAACGTCTGTCCTTCCGTTTATTGCTTTAAAGCTAGAGATGGTGTGCTATACTTAATGTGAAGAGCTGAACGAAAGAGGGGAACCCAATGAAGAAAATAATCGTTGTAGGTGCCGGTGCTGGCGGGTTAGCCGCGGCGATGATTTTAAGTGCCCGCGGTTACGAGGTGGATGTGTACGAGCGTTCAGGAAGTCTCGGCGGACGCGCAAGCACAATGGATCTTGATGGCCACCGTTTTGATCTCGGTGCGACGTTTTTGACTGGTAGCGAACCCCTAAAAGCGATTTTCGATGCGGCTGGTGAGGTGCTAGCAAACCATGTGACCTTACAACCAATCGAGCCGCTTTATGAGTTTATCTTCAAGGACGGTTCGTTCAAGCCCACCCTCAATCCCACCACCATGCGCAAAGAGCTTGAGCGCGTCTTTCCCACGCACGTGGTTGATTATTTTGATTTTCTTGATCGTCAAAAAGACAAGTTCCGTGCGCTCGCCCCCCTGTCACGCACCTCGTTCCATACACCCCTGAGTTACTTGCGTCCCTCGTTAATTAAAACCTGGTGGCATAAAGACCGCCGACAATCGGTGTTCAAACGATTGAATCATCGGTTTGCCGATGAGACGCTCGCCCACATCATGACCTTTCAAACTAAATACCTTGGCATGACCCCGTTTCAGGCCCCGGCGTATTACACGTTTTTGTCATAC
This sequence comes from Candidatus Izemoplasma sp., assembly GCA_007132465.1. Classification (GTDB taxonomy): domain Bacteria; phylum Bacillota_I; class Bacilli_A; order Izemoplasmatales; family Izemoplasmataceae; genus SLQR01. The sequence continues at coordinate 7,502 of SLOP01000034.1, read as the reverse complement.
CTTGAGTTCGCGACAGGGCTATACCATATTAAGGGCGGTTTTGTTAAGCTGTTTGAAGCGATGAAAAACGTCATTGAAGACCACGGCGGTAAAGTGCACCTTAACACGCCTATCAAACGGTTGTTGTTACATAAGCGTTGCGCACACGGTGTGGTGCTTGAAGATAACACATACCGTTCAGCTGACGTCGTCATCAACAACACCGATTTTGGCCATTTTATCACACAGCTCGTGCCTCCCCCACATCAAAAACGCTTCAAAACCAAAACCATTGACGCGCAAGACCGTTCGCTCAGCGCTTTTGTCATGTATCTCGGGCTTGATAAAACATACGCACTCGAACCTCACACCATCATCCTTGCCGACAACATGGATGAGTATTATCGGGTGTTGATGAAAGACCACCAACTACCGAACCATTTCACGGTCTATCTTCATAACCCCTCCAGCATCGATGCTTCGTTGACCGACGAGGATAACCACTCATCACTTTACGTTCTCGTGGCCGTGCCTAACACCGCCCACCCGATTGATTGGGAGCATGAGACGCCTCATCTGCGCGAAGCCGTGTTGAATCGCATCAAAGAAAAAACCCACCTTCGCGATCTAACCAAGCACATTGTAACCGAAAAAATTCTTACCCCTGTCGATTGGGCACGTGATTTTAACATTGAAAAAGGCGCGGTTTTCGGGTTGGCACACACACGTAAGCAAATGTTGCACAGACGCCCGCACAATCGCTTTAACGATATGCATAACGTTTACCTTGTCGGCGCCGACACACATCCGGGAAGCGGCATCATGCAGGTCTTTCAATCGGCGTTGCTGACAACAAAACTCATCATGAAAAACTAACACACGCCCCGCCAAAATGTCATGGCGGGACGTGTGTTGTTTACCGGGGGAATGACCAGTTCCACACAAAATACAGCGGATATGAATAGGCTCATGCGCATGTGTGGCGGCATGAGTTTTTTGATGCTAAGAAACCTGCGACACCTTGCCACTCGGGCTTATCAGACAAGCAACAAGAACTCGTCAGTTAAAACGGCAATGATCGGTAAGTTTCTTGACAATATAGAGAACCAGTTCGTACATGTAGGTCACAAAAAGGACAAACGTCATGACAAACAGAAAGGCAAAAACCCATGCACCGACAAAGTCGTTCATTGCCTCCACCCTCTCACCGAACTACCCTTATTATAACGTGAAATGATTGGTGAGGTCAAAAAATGCCTGCTTCGGTCAAACGAGCCGGCGGTTTGTGATGTGTGTTCGCACGAGGTCGCCTTAAGTATCTCAATGAAATGATTGTCATCTCTACCTGGCATGGTTAGCAAGCGCCGCGCATTACATAAGGGTCATTGAAACGGTGCCGCACCTTCTATTTAAAAGCGTCATATCGCTTCCACTGTAGCGGCGATCAAGTCAAAGAAAATACCCTCTCGAGGGTATTTTCAGAGATAATCACATCACATTGTAAGTTCAAGTTACCGTATTCGGCACGTGCTTACGCCTCGGTTTTGTCTGTCTTGGTCTGCTTTTTTGTGGGTTTAGGCTTTTTTGGAGGCGGCTTGATTTCTTTGGCTTTGCTTTCATTGACACGCTTTGGTTCTTTGGTTTTTTTCTTCTTTTCCTTCTTTTCTTTTACATTTTTCTCTTTGGTCTTTTTCTCCTTACTTTGTTTCTCTTTAGCTGTAACTTCTTGCGTTGTATTGGTGTCTGCTTCGTGGGTGTTTATCTGGTTTATCATCTCGGGTTTATCTGGTGGTTCAGACTCCGTTGCAGCCGCTTCCACGTCGGCCTCAGGCGTAGGCGGTATGACGGCGGATGGTGGTGACGGTGTTTTTTTAGCATCCGCACCCTTTGCTTCCGATTGAGCGATGACTTCGGCGGTGGAAACATCGGTCTTCGGTGTTTCCAGGGTCAAAAAATCAAAAATAGGGGCGCTAAGTGACGGTGTTTTTGCTGGCACTGCTTGCGGTTCATCTTTATTTTTTTCGCCAGCATCACGCAGATGAGTAGGAACTGGCGGTCCCACAAAGTCGTCTTCGGCTTTGTCATCAAGCGAGTAATCGGGATCGAACACATCATCGATGGGAACATCCTCATGACGAATGCCATAAAGCATGCGTTTGAGTTCGAAGGTGCGTTGGTCTTCTGCTTTCATCAGGTTGATGGCTTCCTTGATCGTGTCGGCACGTCGGTGCTTATAATAGGTTAGCAGTCTGCTTAATTGTGGCAGCATGTGTTCAGGCACAAGCGTTTCTTGCTGGATTTTACGTTCAAGACCCATCAAGTTTGTTTCATCTTCTTTCAACTGACGTTTTCGTCGATTCAGCTCAGTTTTAATTTGCTCATTGGCTGAAGTCGCCATATGACCGGCTTGTTCTTTCACCTCGCCAAGCGAGGATTGTCTTTTTCGAACAATGCGGTTACGAGTCATGCTCTCAACGCGGCGCCTAATAGGTTTTCGTGTAAGAAAAAACAGCACTAAAAGGAGCACAGCGGCAAGGCCTGCGGTGAGGTAAAGATCGTAAGCTTGAAGCGCGCTAGGTAGGTATGCTTCAATGCCGATGAACCAATAGGCCGCAAGGGGCAATGCGCCCACCATCATGCCAATCAACAAGGCATAACAAATGGCCCGCGTTTTTTTCCACGCCGAAGGTGCTTCGGCTTGTTCATCGAGGACCTTTACCGCTTTGGCGAACGGAAGCTCCGGGTGGCGATAATCAATTTCGACCCCTTCTAAGGTCTTGATTCGTTCATTGTTTTCATCGATGCGTTGGCGTAGCGTTTTTATTGTGTCGATGGTGTCGGTCAGTTTGACGAGTTCATTGTAGTCGGTTGGTGTTTTTACCGGCATAAGATCACCCCATCTCCCTTTTATAATCTCATTATAGCACTACTGAGGGGATTACAATATTTTTTTGGTCTGTCAAACTGGTTTTGGGCGGAAAAATCTGTTACAATACAAAAGGCGTCTGGAGGTAAAGCAATGAAAGCGATGGCCTTGAAAATCAACAAACGGTTCTATTACGGGTGGGTTGTGGTGTTTGTGAGCGCCCTTGCGCTCTTTTTTTCAGCACCCGGTCAGACGTATTCCATCAGCATCTTTATCAACGTCTATGAAACGGAGTTTGGGTATTCAAAGACAGCCCTTTCCACCGGTTACAGCATCGCCACCACCGCCAGCGGTTTATTGCTTATACTCATCGGTCGAATGACCGATAAGTTCGGTCAGCGGTTGATGTTGGTTTTGGTTGCGACCATGCTTGCGTTTACCGCCTTTTACAACAGCTTCGTGGCAAACATCTGGATGATTTATGTCGGCTTTTTCTTGCTTCGCTATTTCGGTCAAGGCTCGATGACGCTCATTCCCAACAGCCTTGTGCCGCAATGGTTCGATAAACGACGGGCGCTGTCAATCAGCATCTCCGGTTATGGCAACCTGCTTGCAACCCTCATTGTGCCCATTTTTAACGTCTGGTTAATCAACACACTTGAGTGGCAAAATGCTTGGCGCTTTTGGGGATTTGGGTTGTTGTTGGTGTTTGTGCCGATTGCCCTTGTGTTTGTGATTAACCGTCCCGAAGACGCCGGCCTTACCATGGAAAACGACAAGGATGACGATGAAGAGGCCGCGCGGGAATCGCTTTTGGAAATGGAACGCACATCGTGGACATTAAAGGAAACGTTAACAACAAAAGAATTTTGGTTCGTCGGTTTAATGAGCATCATCGTGCCGATGTTCACCACCGGCATTACCTTTCACTGGATTGAGATGATGAGCCAACGCGACGTGGGCCGCGAGGCAGCCGCCATCACCATTGGTCTAATCGCTTTGCCGTTTGCGGTGATGCCTTTTTTCGCTCGCGTGTTGATCGATCGTTATCCGGTAAAAAACGTTTTTATGTTGACCTTGATTATGATATTTTTGTCCATGCTGTGGCTTGCCTATTTTGTTCAAGGATTACCGGGTGCAATTATGTTCATCTTGTTTTACGGACTCGCTGTCAGCATCCAAGGTGTGGCACTTAATACGTTATGGCCCAACTACTTTGGACGAAAATACCTTGGTTCAATACGCGGTGCAGCGACCGTGTTCATGGTCCTTGGAAGCGCGCTAGGTCCGTTGCCTTTTGGCGTCGTTTTTGACCTGAGCGGAAGCTTCGTGCCAGTGATTCTCGCCATGATGGTGATGACCGTGATTGCCATGGGCTTAACGTTACTTATTCAAAAACCGGAGAAAAACCCGACTTGACCTTATCCTTAAACTGAAACCTCGCTGTCGTGCTCTGGCACTGACAGCGAGGTTTTTTACTTAAGTATTTTACGAATCCACTTCGTTTTCGTCTCCCAAGGCGGATAGGCGATGGGTGGATCAACTGCCGTAGTGCGACGAACAATGCTTTTGTGATGACTAAATGTCTCAAAAGAATGCTTGCCATGGTAATGCCCTATGCCTGAAGCGCCAACACCGCCAAAGGGAAGGTGCGGGTTAATCACATGTGACAGGGTGTCGTTCAAGCAAGCGTCCCCGTAACGAACGTTCGCTAACACGTGTTTTTGGGCGCGTTTATCAGCGCTAAAAAGATATAGCGCCAGCGGTGACGGTTTGGTTTTCAAAACGTCGACGACGGCTTCGATTGATGCAAACGTAAGCACCGGCAACACTGGCCCAAACACTTCTTCTTGCATCACCTTATCGTTCCAGCTGACATGATCCATGATCGCTGGCGTAAAGATTAAGCGATCTCGGTTGCTTTCAAAACCGTGAATGAGTTTTTCACGATTAACCAACCCGACAAGGCGATCAAAATGATGTGTGTTTACGATGCGTCCATATCCTGCAGGCATTGATGGATAAAACCGCCCGATGGCCGCGATGATTTTCTGCACAAGTTCATCCTTCACATTAGCGTGGACCCAAAGGTAATCAGGCGCAATGCACGTCTGACCGGCATTAATCCACTTACCGAAAGCAATACGGCGTGCAGCCACATCAAGGTTGGCTGTCGCATCAACGATGCACGGGCTTTTGCCGCCCAGTTCAAGGGTCACCGGCGTGAGGTGGTGGGCGGCCGATTCGTAAACAATCCGACCGACACGTTCACTGCCGGTAAAAAACACATGATCGAACCGCCAAGCTAATAGCGATGCAGCGACCTCCTCGTTACCTAGGACGACTGAGACATGCTTAGCATCAAAAGTCTCATCGATGATGGTTTTCAACACATCGGCGGTGGCCGGCGCGTGCTCACTTGGTTTAACCATCACGGTGTTGCCGGCGGCGATGGCACCAATCAACGGCTCGATGACGAGGTGAAAAGGGTAGTTGTACGGTCCGATAATCAGCACATGTCCGACCGGTTCAACGTGCACACGACTACGCATGCCAAGCATGTACCACGGTGTTTTCACACGCCTTGGCTTCATCCACTTTTTGAGATGCTTTCGCGCAAAACGAATCGAGCTTAGGCAATAGCCGATTTCCGTTGCGTATGCTTCACCCGTGGTTTTTCCCAAATCTTTTGCCAGCGCTTCAAGCAGTAACTTCTCATGGTCTTTTATCGCATCATAAAGCGCTTTTAAGCGCTCCATGCGAAACGCGCGCGGTCTCGTGACACCACTTCTTGCATGGGTGCGTTGCGTGTTGAGACGCTCTATCATCACGCGCTCTTTCATTCTGGATAGATCATTTTTTTCGTCACGCCGCCATCCACCACGAGCGTCGTTGCGTTGACAAAGTTGTTGCCTTTCTCGGTGAGGTATAAGCATGCCCGCACCACGTCGTCGGATGTCCCCACGCGTCCAGAGGGATGAAAACGATGATCGATCAATCGAAGCCGCTCGTTGTCGTGGGCAATCCACCCAGGTGCGACGGCGTTGACGGTGATGTGCTTATCCGCCAAGGTGATCGCCAACGCGTGGGTGAGCGCCGCCATGGCCCCTTTGCTCATGGTGTAGGGAAGGGTGTCTTTCTCACTCATATATGCCCGTGTTGAGGTCACATGAATGATGCGTCCATGGTCTCCAAGGTATTGCTCAGCGAACCATTTTGTCAGCAACAAGGGCGCCTTGATATTGACGCGATAGCTCTCATCTAAAACGGCTTCATCAAGCGTCTTAAGCGTCGTTTTTGTGTTGAAAACGGCGTTGTGTATCAGGGCGTCGATTTGTTTCGTGTTAGCTTTGGCAGTGGCGAACACGGTGCTGAGCTTTTCGATGTCATTCAAGTCTCCATGCACATAATGATACTCCCCTTTGATAACCCGATCGGGGCTGTGTTTGTCGACATTGATGACACGCCATCCCTGTGCTAAGTATGCCTCAACAAGCGCGAGCCCGATGTTAAACGATCCACCAGTAATCAGCACGGTTCTCATGGGTTTTCTCTCCTTTTTCACAAAAGGGCGCGTAGGCGCCCTTTTGGTTTATCAATTTTTCTCCGCAACGATGATGGTGATGCGATCAAGCACAACGTCTTCAATCATGCCCTCGGCGTCGTTGGCATCGTAATCGATAATTAGCTTGACAACCAAATCGGCGTCGGCGTCGTATTTCCCAACGAAGGTGAACGTGTCGGCGCTACCATGGTCGGTATGATCGATGACAATCGTTTCATCGAGCACGCCATCAACGTACAACTCGAGCACCAAGCGGTTGGTAATCTCATCGGTGTCACTTAAAGCTGTCACATCGACAGAAAGGTCGGCTCCATCAACGCCGATGTCGGTGATGGAAGCGGTTGGAATCTGTTTTGCGGCAGTGATGAAGGTGTCGGTGCCGATTTTTTCGGTAACGACGCCATCGCCATAGTCCACATTAGCGTACAGGTGAATCGTGTATGCGTAGTTCGACCATAAGTTGAAGATCTGGATTTTCAAGTCATCCTCAACCTGTTGCATGTCGCCGACCACGAGGTCGTTTTTATCACGCAGCTCAAACATCAATGGGTCGTCTGTCAATACGCCAAACGAATCATCTAAGTTCACGATCAGGTTCACGCGTTCTTGTTGAATGCTGGTTTGATCCAGGGTAGCGCTCGGTTGGTAGGCCGGTGTTATTACGGTGATGGATTCAATGACAACATTAATCACGCCGAGGCCGTCGTTTAGGTCAATCGTTGTCTCAAGCTTGATGGTGTAGGTGGTGTTGGCATCCACATCGGTAAACGTCACTGTGTCGGTTGCCCCAACAACAACGCGTGCCAGTTCGATTTCACCGTCATAAAGCACGGCTTCCACTGGACCATCAATGACGTTATCATTATCATCGTAGGCGCTGTCAATATCAAACGCACGTAACGTGTGGACCACGTTGTCGATATTTCCACTCGGTGCCGCTAAGGCGTCGGTGGTGATGGTTGTGGTTTGGCTCATAATGCGCACGCCTTCACCGTCGTTGAGATCGTATTCGACGGTTAAGACGACCGTATACTCCGTGTCATTCAAGAGGCCATCAAAGGTGAACGTTGCCACATCGATGACACTATCAAC
>SLOP01000023.1 GCA_007132465.1 Candidatus Izemoplasma sp. | reverse complement strand
CCGCGTAAGCGTATTGTTCTTGGTTTCCGGTTATATTTAACCTTGGCTCTTTTACGTGAACCACCACGGCATGCTTATCACGCTACAGTCCACCCTGTCGAATCCAGAATCAACCCCAGCATGTGTATTATACCATGAAACGAGTGAATGATAAAGGTGTGAAAACGCAAGTTAGGCGCTTAGTGACGGTGCGATAGTTCTTTTTCTAAGCGCCGTTTCATGTCTTTGTCTTTTAAGCTTTGGCGTTTATCGTGGAGTTTCTTGCCTTTCGCCAAGGCGATCTCGATTTTGCAGCGGCCCCGTTGGATGTAGATTTGGGTCGGGACGAGGGTGTAGTTCTCTTTTTGCACCTTGCCGGCCAAGCGTTCGATTTCCCGTTTGTGAAGCAGGAGTTTTCGCTCGCGGGTCTCGTCGTGGTTGAACTGGCTGCCTTGGGCGTACTTGGCGACGTGCATGTTGATGATGAAGGCTTCGTTGTTGCGGATGCGGACGAAACTGTCTTTGATGCTGACTTTGCCGGCGCGAATCGATTTGATTTCCGTCCCACGCAAAACAACGCCCGCTTCGAAACGGTCTTCAAGAAAGTACAGGTGACTGGCTTTTTTGTTGCGGGCGATGACGTTCATGGGAACCTCCTAGATGATGTTAAAGTCGATTTCACCGTCAAAGATGTTGGTGCCGGTGACCTTGACCTTCACCTTGTCGCCGATGCGGTAGACGCGTTTTTTGCGGGCGCCAATCAAGGTGAGCATTTTCTCATCAAACTCGTAGTAATCGTCATCGAGTTCGCTGATGTGCACCAAGCCTTCACAGGTGTTTTTCAGGCCGACGTAAACGCCAAACGGGGTGACCGAGGAAATGACACCCTCAAAAGTCTCACCAACGTGGCGGTCCATGTATTCGGCTTTTTTCATGTCGAGCACGTCGCGTTCGAGGTCAATGGCGCCACGCTCGCGTTCGCTGGTATGGCGAGCGACGTCGGGCAGGCGTTGGTCGTAGCGACGAACGGTTTTCTCTGACACATCACCATCGAAGAGGTAGGTTCTAAGCAAGCGGTGCACGATTAAGTCAGGATAGCGTCGTATCGGTGAGGTGAAGTGGGTATAATGGGTGAACGCAAGGCCGAAATGGCCGAGGTTGTGTTGTGAGTAAATCGCTTTTTGCATGCTTCTGAGCATCATCAAATTGATGCCCTTCTCGCTGGCGGTGTTTTCGACTTTTTGGAGGAGTTTTTGCAGCTCCTTGTGGCCGATTTGGTTTTTCGCACGCACCGGAAAACCGAGGGCCTGGGCCATCGACAGCAACCGGTGGGTTTTCTCTTCAGTCGGTTTTTCGTGCACCCGGTAGATGAAAGGGAGTTCCATCCAATGGATGTGCTCAGCAACCGTCTGGTTCGCAATCAGCATGAATTCTTCGATGATGCCTTCGGCGACACCCCGTGTGGCCGGGTTGACAGCGATGGCGCGTCCTTCGGAATCCAGTGTGACGACTGCTTCTTCGGTCTCAAAGTGCAAACTGCCACGTCGGGTGCGGTTTTTCTCCAAAACACGCGCGAGTTCGCGCATCACCGGAAACATCGCCGCGACATGGTCGAATCGTTTGGTGACGCCCAAATCGCCGTGTAAAATCCGGTTGACGTTGGTGTAGGTCATCCGCGCTTTTGAGCGAATCATGGTGGGCATGATTTTATGGTCGGTGACTTTGCCGGTTTTGTCGATGTGCATGATGCAGCTGACGGCGTAACGGTCGACGCCGGGCATGAGCGAACAAAGGTTGTTCGACAGCCGCTCCGGCAACATCGGAATCACGCGGTCGACGAGGTAGACGCTGGTCGCACGGCGGAAGGCCTCGTTGTCGAGTTCGCTTCCCGGGGTAACATAGTGGCTCACATCGGCGATGTGCACGCCGAGGGTGTATGATCCGTCATGGTGTTTTTTGACGTCGACGGCATCGTCGAAGTCTTTGGCGGTCTCGCCGTCGATTGTCACGAGCACGCGCTCGCGCATATCGACGCGGCCTCCTGCAACGTTTTTGTCGACCTCGGGCATCGCGTCCGCTTCATCAAGGACGGTGGCGGGAAAATCGGGGTCGATGTCGTGAGCGAGGATTTTGCTGAAGATGTCGACGCCTTGGGCGTGCTTGGGTCCGATGATGCGCATGACGTCGACTTTGATGATGCCTTGGTGTGCATAGCTGGTGATGATTGCCTGCACTTTATCGTTGGGTTTGGCGCCGCCTAGGGCGTGGTCGTTGATGAGAATGCGCTGTTTAATCTTTTTTTCGTCGCTGATGAGTTCGAAACGGTCTTTGTGTTTGACGACGGTGCCGATGAGGTGCGTGAGGTGACGGTCGATCACGCGTTTGACGGCGCCTTCTTTCTTGTAGCCGCCGGGCGTTGATTCAACTTGGACGAGCACGCGGTCCTTGTGCATTGCGTCCTTAAGTTTGGTTTTGGGAATGTAGATGTCGTCTTCATCCAACACATCGACACGCAAAAACGCGAATCCTTTGTCTTTGACATCGAGTTCGCCGGTGCGGAAACTGGTGTGTTCAATGAGTTGATACCGGTGCTTGTCGTCTAAAATCACGCGGGCGTCGTCTTCCAAATCGACGAGCGCCTTCACAAGCGCCTTGTACGCTTCACTGCTGGTGGCGTCAAGCGCGTCAGCGAGCACGCGTGCGGTGAATTTTTTCTTTGGTTGTTTGGACAGATGGTCCACAATGCGTGTTTTCACGTTTTACCTCCTTGCGAGAAAAAAAGAACACTAGGAAAGTGTTCTTACGGTAGAATGGCCCAAATCGCAAAGACGATAAACAACACCGCAGAGCCGAGTGTCAGCCGGGTGATAAAAAGTTCGAAGCCGCGTTGTTTCTGGTTGGCGAACAACTCCGATTTTTCACCGCTGAAGGCGCTTTGGATGTCGTCTTTCGAGCTTTGCGTGATGACCAGCGTAATCAACACAATCGACATGATGAGCAGCATGATGTGTGCAAATCCCATGGTATTAACCTCCTATATGCTGAGCGCGATGTAAACCACATAACTGATGATGATCACCACGCTCGGTAACGCGTATAAAACCAAGTTCTTTTGTGGCTTTCGTTTCAAAGCCACCAGTACCATTATAGAGTTTATCAGCCCTAAAATCAAGAGCAATGACACATTTTTACCCAGCCCCGCTTCGCGGGCGACCGCATCGTAGATGTGGGTGCGGAAATTGATGAAGTCGACGACGCTGATGATTGTCATGTTGAAGATGTTTGAGCCTAGGATGTTGCCGAGGGCGACGTCGTAGTTGCGAATGCGCACGAGGTAGATGACGGCCGTCATCTCGGGCAAGCTCGTGGCCACGCCCAGGAAGATGGCGCCGGCGAAGGATGCGCTTAAATTGAGTTCTCGGGAAAGGTCGTTGGTGACCACCGTGACGAAGTAACTCGTCACGACGACGATGACGGCCCAGAAGAAAAAGCCCATAAGGATCTGTTTCATCGGTCGGTCGGTGCTGCCGAGTTTCTCTTGAGGCAGTTCCTTGTTCATGCTGCGCAGGGCTAAGAAATACACGAGGATGATCAAGAGCGACACGACGTTAAACGCAATACCAAGGCGCACGTCGAAGGTGCCGTAACCTAGCGATTCGTTCAAACGCGACAGCAACACCGGAAGCACCAAAATAACATACATCATCACAATCAAGCTGTTGGTCTTAAGGCCAGTCGTGGTTTTGTTGAAAAACAGGTGTTTGATGAAGACGAGGTCGACGACCGCCAAAATGAGCAAGTTGAACATGTTCGACCCGAAGACGTTGCCGAAGGCGAGGCCGGGTTCGTCAAGCACCACTGTTGAGGTGATGCTCGTGATGAACTCGGGCAAACTCGTCACTGTCGCCAGCAGGACCCCACCGATTAAGGCGCCGCTGATTTTTGTCTTCTTGTCGAGTTCGTTGACGAAAAACGACGCGCGTATCGTCGAAAAGACCGTCAAGGCGGCGAGCGCGAGGTATAGCGCGATGATTATGGGTAAACTGGTCAGCATGGCATCGGCCGCCTCTCGGAAAAGACTTCACGGTCATTATATCAAATTACGCGCTGCTTTTCCCGATATTTTTCAAGAAAAAAGCGCGTCTCCTTGAGACGCGCTTGATCGTTTACTTGAGGTTATATAATGCGCGTTTTCCGAGGTAGATGGCATTGCTTTCAAGCTCTTCTTCAATGCGAAGCAGCTGGTTGTATTTGGCGATGCGGTCGGTGCGGGAAAGCGATCCTGTTTTAATTTGTCCGGCGTTGCTTGCCACGGCGATGTCGGCGATGGTGGCGTCTTCGGTTTCGCCGCTGCGGTGGCTAATGACCGCGGTATAACCTGCTTTTTTCGCCATTTCAATGGCGTCAAATGTTTCCGACAGGGTGCCGATTTGGTTGACTTTGATGAGGATGCTGTTGGCGATGCCGGCGTTGATGGCTTTGTTGAGTTTTTCGGTGTTGGTCACAAGCAAGTCATCCCCAACAAGTTGGATTTTGTCGCCGAGGTGATCGGTGAGTGTCTTCCAGCCATCCCAGTCGTTTTCGTCAAGGCCGTCCTCGATTGAGACGATGGGATACTTGTCGACGAGGTCGGCGTAAAACGCGGTGAGCGTTTTTGCGTCCATTGTCTTGCCTTCGCCTTCGAGGTTGTAGATGTTGTTGTCTTTGTCGTAAAACTCGCTGGCGGCGACGTCCATCGCAAGCACGATGTCTTTGCCAGGTTTGTACCCGGCCTTCTCGATTGCGGTCATGATGACTTGGAGGGCTTCTTCATTTGACTTGAGGTTCGGTGCGAACCCGCCTTCGTCGCCGACGGATGTGCTGTAGCCTTTGTCTTTTAACACGGCTTTCAACGCATGGAAGGTTTCGGCGCCCATGCGCAAGGCTTGTTTGAAGTTGCGCGCGCCGATGGGCATGATCATGAATTCTTGAAAGTCGACGCTGTTATCGGCGTGCGACCCCCCGTTGATGATGTTCATCATCGGTGTGGGTACGGTTTTGGCGTTGAACCCGCCGAGGTAAACGAACAAGGGCACGCCAAGGTAATCGGCGGCGGCGTGGGCGAGGGCCATTGAGACACCTAAGATAGCGTTGGCACCGAGCTTGCCTTTATTTTTGGTGCCGTCAAGGTCGCGCATGATGCGGTCGATGGTGAGCTGTTGGCGCACGTCGTAGCCGACGATGGCTGGGGCGATGATTTCGTTGACGTTGTGGACGGCTTTGGTGACGCCTTTGCCGAGGTAACGCTTGGCATCACCGTCGCGCAGTTCGACGGCTTCGTGCTCGCCGGTTGAGGCGCCGCTTGGGACGATGGCCCGTCCGAAGGCACCAGAATCGGTCGTGACGTCAACTTCGATGGTGGGGTTGCCGCGTGAGTCCATGACTTCGCGGGCAATGATTTCATTGATATAGGGCATGGTTTCTCTCCTTTTTCGTTGTGCTTTATGGTGTGGTTATTGTTTTGATTTGATGAGGGTTTTTCCGGTCATCGCGTCGGGTTGTTCAATCCCGAGGTACTGAAGCATCGTCGGGGCGATGTCGCCGAGGATGCCATCCTCCCGCAACGTCACGTCGTGGTCGGTGACGATGAGCGGGACACGGCTTAGCGTATGGGCGGTGTGGATGCCGCCTTCTGCGTCGAGCATTTTTTCGGCGTTACCGTGGTCGGCCGTGACAATCGCGACGCCGCCAATTGTGACGATTTTGTCGACGACTTTACCGATGCAGGCGTCGGTTGCCTCCACGGCTTTGACGGCGGCCGAGATGACGCCGGTGTGGCCGACCATATCGCAGTTGGCGTAGTTGAGGATGATGGTGTCGTGGATGTCCTTGTCGAGTTCTTCAAGCACACGGTCGGTGACTTCGGGGGCGCTCATTTCAGGTTTTAAGTCATAGGTCGCAACTTTGGGGCTCGGCACGAGGATGCGCGTGCTACCGTTGATTTCCTTGTCTTCGCCGCCGTCGAAGAAAAACGTGACGTGGGCGTATTTTTCCGTTTCGGCGATTCGGAGTTGTTTCATGCCGGCGCGGCTGATGACCTCGCCATACATGTCATCCAAGGTCTGAAGGCCAAAGGCAATCGATCCTTTGACGTTTTCGTGGTAGTGCATCGTCGAGACGAAGTGCAGGTTGGTGAGCGTGCGGGCGGCTTCTATTTTGGTCTTACTGGGGTTGGTGAGCGCCGTGGACAACTGAATCGCGCGGTCGGGTCGGAAGTTCATGAAAATCACGGCGTCATCCGCGTCGATGGTGCCTTCTTTGTCGATAATGAAAGGCCGGACGAACTCGTCGACCACGCCGTCCTCGTAGGAGGCCTCAACACCGGCGACGGGGTTTTCCGCCTCGTTGCCTTCGGCGCGCAATAATATGTCGTAGGCTTGTTGCGTGCGCTCCCAGTTACGGTCGCGGTCCATCGCATAATAGCGTCCGTGGACGCTGGCGATGACGCCGAGGCCGACCTCATCGAGGTGTGCCTGAAGATCGCGGAGATAGTTCACGGCCGATTGGGGAGGCACGTCGCGTCCGTCGAGGAACGCGTGGATGTAAAGACGGCTGATGCCTTCGGCTTTCGCCGCGTCAACCATCGCCTTAAAATGGCGAATGTGTGAATGGACGCCGCCGTCGGAGACAAGGCCCATGACGTGAAGTTTGGAATGGTGCTTGTTAACATGTGTGAACGCGTTTTGGTAGGCGTCGTTGGTGGCGAGTTCGCCATCGTCGATGGCTTTGTGTACGCGCGTCAGCGATTGGTAGACGACGCGTCCCGCGCCAAGGTTCAAGTGGCCGACTTCGGAGTTGCCCATCTGGCCTTCGGGAAGGCCGACAGTCAGGCCGGAAGCGCGCATGGTGGTGGTCGGGTATTGTTTCATCAAAGCATCGACGTGTGGGGTGTTGGCGAGGTCAACAGCGTTGCCTTCGCCTTTCTCGGCGAGGCCCCACCCATCCATGATGATGAGGGCTACGGGTCGTTTCATCGGTTTCACTCCTTTTGGCCTTCTCGGCCATTCACTTCATTATACCAAGTTTAGTGACGGTTTTACAGCAATAACGCCTTATCGTAAGCGTTTACTTTCAGGTTTTTACCTATACATGCAGCCCGCACTCTAGTATAATGAACGTAGATGAAACGGAGTGATGGTATGCCTGCCGCGCACGTCAAGAAATTGCTTGACACACTGAAACGACATAAACCTGCGACGCCTTTCAATTACGCGGTGCCCGATGTGTGGAACGCGTTCGATTACGACGGGGCGGAGATGAAACGTCTGCGAAGCAATGAACTGCTCGTCAACCCCTACGATTTTTATGCGGCCATTATTGAGCGCGTCATTTTACCGAGCGCGAAAAAAGGGCTCGACCCAAGCAAGGCACTCAGCCAAAACAAAAAACGCCGCGACGGCGGCGACTGGGTGAAAAAAAGTGTCATGTACTCGACGATGATTCGCACCTCAAGCGCCTGGGACCACGACCGCGATGGAGACCTCTCACTTAAAAACCTCGACGGGCTCAAGGAAACGGGGACGTTCGTCAAAATGCTCGGGATGTTACCAACGCTCCGCAAAATGGGCATCGACACGCTGTACTTACTGCCGATTTCCAAACACAGCACCCACATTAAAAAAGGCGATTTCGGCAGCCCCTACGCCGTCCAGCACTTCACTGAACTCGACCCGAACCTCAAAGACCCGATGACCGGCGATGCGATGAGCATCGATGAAGAGTTCGCGGCCTTGGTGGAAAGTTGTCATTTGCTCGGCATCCGCGTCGTCATCGACATCATCCCGCGCACTCACGCCATCGACAACGACTTGATCCGCACCAACCCTGAGTGGTTCTACTGGGTAAAGGCGGATGTGCCCTACACAACCCCGCGCGTTGACGCGCTTGATGAAACGGCTTTTCCCGCCCCTGAGAAGATGCCGACGGTGTTCGCTGACGCCTCCATCAAACGCCATCTCGCGCGTTTCGCCCACGACCCGAAAACCCAAGACGCTAAGAAGTGGCAACGCGTCAAACAACGCAAAAACCTGCTCAAAGCGGTCGAAGAAACCTTCAACCTCACCGTCGCGCCGGCGTTTAGCGATTTTATCAACGACATCCAACCACCGTGGTCCGACGTCACCTTCTTCCGCTTATTTCTCGACCACCCGGTGGCTACGCGCAACTATTTAGATGATGCCGAAAGTCAACCGCCCTACATGCTTTATGACACCATCAAGGCGAACCTCTATCCTGGTAAAAAACCTAATATGCCGCTGTGGCGCACAATCGCTGACGTGATTCCCGCATTCCAACGTCGCTTTGGCATCGACGGCGCCCGTATCGACATGGGCCACGCTCTCCCCAAGAAGCTGCTTGACATGATTATCGAGAAGGCACGTGCAATCAACCCTGATTTTGCTTTCATCGCCGAAGAACTCAACCCTGAGCTTGCCACCGACGCCAAAGCCAAAGGCTACAACATGATTATCGGCAACGGCTTCATCATGACGCCACGCATTCACACCGGCCAGGCGCGCGCCTTCTATCATGGACTTAAGGAACTGCCGCTGCCGGCCTTCGCCTGCAGCGAGACGCACGACACGCCGCGCATCGCCAGCCGTGAAGCTGGGGACGTTGGTGCGACGACGCTCACCCTCTTAAACATGTTCACCCCCAACGGTGTCCCGTTTTTAAACGCCGGTCAAGAAGTGTATGAAAAACAACCGATGAACCTCGGGCTTGACGCGAGCGAGGCTGATCGCTACCACCTTCCCGAAGACGACCCTTACTACAGGAAACTCGCCTTGTTCGACAAAGTGGCCCTGCACTACACCCACCCGCGGCGGTGGCATATCCCCGACATCCTCGACCACGTCAGCCAGATTCGCGCGCGCTACGCCACCGCAATCATGCGCGCCGCGCAAAACGTCGGCTTTGACAACGAAAACCCGCTCTTCGTCGGCTTCGGCTTCGTCCGCAAGACCAAAGACACTGAGCGAAACATCTTACTGGTGTTAGCGAACTTGAACCCTGATTACGACGCACAGCACACCATCGACATCAGCGAACTCCGCCGCAAGGCGATGAACCACCGCACACACGGTGATTTGCTTTTCTCCACCCACGAACCACCGCGCCCCTTCACGCAGTTTCTGAGCGACACCACGCTTGACATCCACCTCGGCAAGGGAGAGGTCAAAATTGTTGAAATCTGACCTTACGACCGTGCTCATCAACGGTTCACCCAACCGCCGCGGTCACACCATGGAAGCCGTCCGGGCGGTACTCGGTTTGTTGCCTAAGGCAACGTTTCACGCCTACGACCTGAACGTGCATTCGTGCGACGATTGTAAGCTGTGCCGAATGCGCCTCGCTTGCAAGCACAACGACGACATGCTAACCGTCTTCGACGCCCTCAAAAAAGCCGACACGCTGATTATCGCCACGCCGGTTTACTTCGGGGCGATGACTGATGCCTTGTTGCGCATCATCAACCGCTTCCAACAACTATTCGAGGCGAAGTTCACACACCAAAAACCATTCACCACCATCCAACGCCTCATCCTCATCAGCACCACGGCGAGCCATGATCCGACCATGTTTGACGGCGTTAAATTAACCACGCGCTTGCTTGAGGAACTCTTCGATGTCGAGCGCACACACACGCTCACGCTCGGTGGGACCGACACCATTCAACATATCACACAAACCTACAAGTCCCAACTCGAGCGATTTAAAACGCACATGAGCCAATAAAAAAACGCCGCATTGCGGCGTTTTTTCATGAGTGATTGGTCTGGTCTTCCAACATAAATTGATACACGTGGTTGGGTGCGATGACGCGGTCAAACAAGGTGCGAATTAAATATATGCGCAACGGGAGTGTGATGAGCAGCACGCCAAATCGCATGAACATCCCGGGTATTGGTGACAGACCGAAGAAAAAATAGCGCTGCGGCCCATACAGTTGAATGCTGATGACCGTGAAGGAAAACAATGAAACAACGATGACGACACCCGCAAGAAATTGCTTCGACAGATGTTTTTTGCCGTGGAAAAACAAGCCGCCTGCCAACCCCCAACTCATCGATGATAACGTCATGAGGTTGTACATGGTGGCAAAGTTGAGTGGCCACAAGATATGCAGTGTGTCGGTCATCAACCCAGCCAACAGACCGTATACCGGCCCAAACATGATGCCGGTAATAAACAGCGGCACATCATAAAAACGAATGGCCCAATCGGCTTGCTCGTAACCAAGCAAGCTTTTTAACACGAAGCTGATTGCGACCAGCATCGCCATGTAGGTGATGCGGCGAGTCCTGAAATCCTTTTCTTGCATAAGAAAAAACCTCCTAAACATTTTAAGAGGTCCACCCAATCACTTCGAGCGAGACTGCGAAGTATCCAAGCGGACGCGCCGTTTTACCGCCACACAAGTGTGTTCGTTTATACCCGACGTCCCATGGTATAACACTTAACGCAAAACAGCTACTCTGTATCTGCTTTCATTGTAACAAGTTCCCGATAAATTGCAAGCCCTTTACGCCCTCATACCCGGTAGTCGATTGGGGTTTTCCCGTGGCGCGCCAAAAACGCGTTGGCTTTGGAAAAATGCCGGCATCCGAAGAACCCCCTGTGTGCCGATAGCGGGCTCGGATGTGGCGCGGTGAGCACGAGATGCCTCGCGTCGATGAGCGCACGTTTCTGTCGTGCGTGCGCCCCCCACAACATGAAGACGATCGGGTCTTCTTTCGCCGACACCGCCTCGATGACGCGGTCGGTGAACCACCCCCACCCAAGTTCAGCGTGTGAGGCAGGCCGCGAGGCTTCCACGGTGAGCGTCGTGTTTAACAGCAGGACGCCTTGTGTCGCCCACGTCATGAGGTCTCCGTGCGTCGGTATGGGGATGCCGAGGTCATCGTGAAGTTCCTTATAGATGTTTTGTAAGGATGGTGGTATGCGAACGCCTTTGTGCACACTGAAGGCAAGGCCGTTGGCCTGGTTCGGTTGATGGTAGGGATCTTGGCCCAACACGACCACTTTGACTTTATCGAGCGGCGTGAGCTCAAGGGCGCGGAACCACGCGTTTTGGGGTGGGTATACGGTGCGGTTGCGGGCGCGGTTGCGGGCGTCGTCAAACGCCCGCGTGAACCGCGGGTCGTGTTTGACGTCTGCTAATGCTTCAGACCATGTCCGCATCAAATCACCTCGTCTTCAGTATACCAAAAAACACGCCCGAAAGCGTGCTTTTCATCACTCGTCTTGGTCGAATACGCCGAGTTTGGTCACATCGTAACCGGCCTCAGCGATTGCTTGGCGAAGCACCTCAGCGTCGGTGGTGTCATCATCGTAGGTCAACCGGCCAAAACGACGCGGAAGGTTCACATCGACGTCCTTCGCACCGGCAAGGCGCGCCGCGCGATCGATGCGGTTGATGCATGATCCACAATGCATGCCTTCAATCTTGAGGTTGACGACTTTTATCATGGTCATTCCTCCCCCAGCGTCAGTTGAAGCGGCTCGGTGAGGCACGTGCCGCTGTCAGCGTGCGTGGCGATGGGAGCAGTGACGCTGTGCTCACCGTAAACGATGGCGATGGTCCCTTCAATGCCGGCGGGCAACCATACGCCGTAAAAGCCGTTCGAGTAAAGCGTGACTGTCTCGTCAATCAACACGGCACCATCGGCATCGGTGATGCGAACGTCCACGGTTTCGCCGGCGAGTTCGCTCCGACAGGTCACCAAGTTGTGGTTATGACACGGGTGTGTGTGTTCGATGTAGGGGGCGAAAGACAGGTAAAACGCCCCTGCATCGACGGGATAGGTATTTTCGCCCCCGGCGGTCTGAATGATGAGTTCTGTCTCCAAAATCGCCGCAGCGATGATTGACCCATCGAGCGTCTGACGGTCGAGTGTCTCGACCATTTCATGAGTGCTGAGGCCGCTCAGACCGTATTGCTCAAACACGTCATTGACGTCGTCATCCCCGGTGAACACAATCACGGCAATCAGGGCACTGACGACGAGTAAAAATCCAATCAGCAACGGTTTCATGTCAGTCCTCCAAGGTCTTTTTCATGGTCAGGTAGGTGTCTTTGTCGATGTCTCCCTGCACGTAACGCTCATCGAGAACGCGCCGGGCGGAGCGGGTGGTAACGTCGGTGCCCAAGGGGCGTTGGACGAGGAATAGCACGGCGATGATGATGACAATCCAGACTAGTCCCATGCCGATGTGTGGGAACACGGACGTCGCGTGATGGTGGCCCCATGTCCATGGCTCGTTGTCATTGGTTCGGCTGACCCACCACATGCCGCTAAGCATAACGCCTGCGGCGATGAATCCTCCAAGAAACCATAGTGGTTTTCTCATGATATCACCTCAGGCATATGATAGCGTACAATTGTGAACGAATTATGAACTGAAATCCACCGTCACCCTCGTGCCCTCACCGGGCACAGAGGCCACGTCGATGGTCGCCCCATGGGCGTCTAAAATCCGTTTGACAAGCACCAGCCCCACGCCGGTACCGTTTGCGCTTTCAACAGGCTCGAAAAGATTGTCGCGCGTGGCCTCGTCCATGCCGTGGCCAGTGTCTTCGACCACCATGACCGGCGTCGTTTCTTGCATGGTGATGCGGATTTCATCGCCGCGCTCGGTGTGCTTGAGCGCGTTGGCAATCAGGTGATCAACGACCCGCCGGATGTCATCGGCATCGCCGCTGATGAGGGTGTGATGCAAATCGTAGGTTGGCGTGACGCCTTGGCGATCGAATACGGGACGGTGACGGTCGATTGATGCCTTGATGACTGCCGCCAGTTCGAAGGTCGTGTGTGCCTCGCGCGCATCTTCACTGATGATGCGTTCGAGCAGTTCACCGATGCGGGCGATTTCTTCCTGAAGCGATTGATGGGTCTTCTCGTCTGGCTCGATTCGATGTGACACAATGCCTTCGACGAGGCCGTTGATGACGGTGAGCGGTGTTTTGATGTCGTGTGCGAGCGTTTGGACACGCGCTTTATGGTCCCGCTCGACGCGTTTGAGGCGGTCGTAGGTTGCTTCAAAAGTGTCGTTGATGTCTTGGAGTTCGACGAAGCCATACACGCGGTCGAAGGCGAGGGAACGCATCGCGCTTTTGATGGCGGTAAAATCGTCGAGCACGGGCGACAACACTGTGCGCACCTTACGGTTGGCGATAAGAAGCGCACTCACATAAATGGCAATCAACATCGCGGTGGTCACAGTGATGTAGGTCACGTTCGATACCCATAGGTTCGATTGGGCGTTGTCGATGATAATCGTAGCGACCACGTCCTCATCACGCATCACACTGTAGCTCGCGCTGGCTTTGGGTGGCGTGTCGGTCTCAAAAAGGACGGTCCCATCAAGCGCGAGGTATCGCAGTGTCACGGCGTGGGTGTGTCCGTAATGTTCGAGGTAGGTGAGGACAGCGGTTTCGTCCGTGTGCGTCTCAAGATGAGACACCATGTCGACCAAACGTACGTTTTGGTCTTCCATGGAGTTGGTGATGTGGATGGTGTTGACGACGATCACAGCCACGTTGAGCACGAGAACCAACAAGGTGAGGCCAACGCGGAGGTTGCGGACAGTTTTTTGTGCCAGGTGTTCGGTCAGTTTACGCATCGTGCTCACCCCCGAAGCGGTAGCCTTCACCGTAGACGGTTTCGATGATGTGTTTATCGCCGATTTTGCGGCGCAGGTTCTTCACGTACGTGTCGACAATGCGGTCGAAGGCGTCGCTTTCACGCAGGCAGGCGGTGATGATTTGATCGCGGGAGAACACTTGCGTCGGGTGGTCCAAAAACATGCGTAAAATCCGCATTTCGGTCGGGTTGAGTTCAAGCGGGTCACCGTTACGTTCGATGCGGTTGGTTTGGGCTTTCACCGAGAAAACCGCCTCACCCAATCGAAATCGCACGGTTGCTTCGCGTTCGATGCGGCGTTCGACGTTGCGGAGTTTGTAAAGGACCTCATCGATTGAAAACGGTTTGATGATGACGTCGTCGATGCCGTGTTTTAGCAGGTCGAGTTTCGTTGCGTCGTCGTGTTTGGCGGTGATGACAACGATGTGGATGTCGCTCGCCTCACGCACGCGCCGCACGAATGTCTCCCCTTGCATCCCCGGCAGCATCAGATCGCTCAGCACGACCTCGAAGGTTTCTTTCTCGAGCGCTTCAAGGGCTGTTTCGGCATGTGAAAAGGCGCGCACACGGTGGTTTTCCTGCCGCAGATACAGCGCGAGCATGTCGTTGATTTTCTTGTCGTCTTCAAGCAAAAGCACATGCATGGATTTTCACCTCACCTTCACTATAGCATGCTCGCAGCGCGAATGTGGTGTGTATACGATAAAAAAACGCCGCTTCCGAAGAAACGGCGTTTAGATGGTTAGCGGTCTTCCGGGCCTTCGCCTTCGAGTTCCGCTTGAGCGGCGGCGATGATGGCAAGGGGAATGCGGAAGGGTGAGCATGAGACGTAATCGAGCCCGATTTTGTGGAAGAAATGCACGCTAGCGGGGTCCCCGCCGTGTTCACCACAGATTCCTAAAATCAGGTTCGGGTTGCCTTGACGTCCACGCGTGCTCGCGGTGGCAACAAGTTCGCCGACGCCGACTTGGTCAATGGACTGGAAGGGGTCGTGGACGAACATTCCTTTTTCTTGGTATTCATGAAGGAATTTTCCGGCGTCATCACGGCTGAAGCCGTAGGTCATTTGCGTGAGGTCGTTGGTGCCGTAGCTGAAGAAATCAGCTTCTTTGGCCACGCCTTCGGCGATGAGCGCCGCGCGAGGCGTTTCAATCATCGTGCCGACGAGGTACTCGAGTTCGACGCCGGCTTCCGCGATTAAGCGGTCAGCGGTTTCCACGACGTACTTTTTCAAGTACGTGAACTCTTCGACGGTCGAGATGAGCGGAATCATGATTTCCGGTTTGACAACAATGTTTTGTTTGGCCATCTCGATGGCAGCGAGGATGATTGCCTTGGTTTGCATAACGGTGAGTTCAGGGTACGACACGGCCAAGCGGCAGCCGCGGTGTCCGAGCATCGGATTGAACTCGTGGAGTTGGTCGAGGGCTTGGTGCAAGCGCTCTTCTGTGACGCCGAGTTTTTTCGCCGCGGTCGGAACGTCTTCGCGGGCGGGCAAAAACTCATGAAGTGGCGGGTCAAGTAGGCGGATGGTCACGCTTTTGCCGTCCATGACCTTGAAGATTTCTTTGAAGTCTTTTAACTGATGCGGAAGCAGTTTGTCAAGCGCTTTTTCACGTTCTTCTTTCGTGGTGGCGATGATCATTTCACGGACGTTGGTGATGCGCTCGTCTTCGAAGAACATGTGTTCGGTACGCGCGAGGCCAATGCCTTCGGCGCCGAATTTAATCGCTTGAGTGGCGTCGCGTTCGTTGTCGGCGTTGGCTTTGACACCGAGGCGTTTGAGCGATTGGGCCCAGGTGAGTATTTGCTCGAAGGGGCCGCTGAATTCCGGCAGTTTGGTGTTAATTTTACCGGCATACACTTGACCGGTCGTGCCGTCGATGGAGAAAAATTCGCCTTCTTTGTAGCGCTTTCCGCCGATGGTCATGTAGCCTTCTTTTTCGTTGATGCTGATGGCGCCGGCGCCTGAGACGCAGCATTTACCCATGCCGCGGGCGACAACGGCGGCGTGTGAGGTCATGCCGCCAAGTTGGGTGACGAAGCCTTCGGCGGCAATCATGCCTTCGATGTCTTCGGGGCTGGTTTCTTTACGGAAGAGCAGGACTTTACCGTACTCGTCTTTTTTCTGCACGGCGTGTTCGCTCGTGAAGACGATGCGGCCGGTCGCGGCTCCCGGTGAGGCAGCGAGACCTTTAGCAACAGGTTTGGCGTCGCCAAGCGATTTTTCTTCGAACACGGGGTGCAGTAGTTGGTCGATTTGGTTGACGTCAATGCGACGCAAGGCGTCTTCTTTCGTGATGAGGCCTTCTTCAACCATTTCAACGGCGATACGAACGGCGGCATGCGCGGTGCGTTTGCCGGTCCGGGTTTGCAGGATGTGAAGGGTGCCTTCTTCAATCGTGAACTCGACATCTTGCATTTCTTTGTAGTGGGCTTCGAGTTTGTCGAGGATGTCGGTTAGCTCTTTATAAATAGCGGGACGGCGATTGCCGAGTTCGGAAAGGTCGAGCGGGGTGCGGATGCCGGCGACGATGTCTTCTCCTTGGGCATTGAATAAAAACTCGCCGTACACTTTTTTCTCACCGGTCGAAGGATTGCGGGTGAAAAGCACGCCGGTGCCGGAGTTGTCACCGGTGTTGCCGTAGACCATTTCTTGCACGTTGACCGCGGTTCCAAGGTCATGAGGGATGTGGTTGTGGTTGCGGTACACACGGGCACGCGGGGTGTCCCAGCTACGGAACACGGCGTCGATTGACATGTACAGTTGCGTCATCGGATCTTGTGGGAAGGGTTCGCCAACTTCGCGCTTGTAAATAGCCAAAAACGCGTCGCACACTTCTTTCCAGTTTTCGGCGGTCATGTCGGTGTCGTTTTGGTACCCTTTGGCTTCTTTGAGCTTGTCAAGGACACTGTCAAAGTGCGCCTTTTCAAGTTCGAGCACCACTTCCGCAAACATCTGAATCAAGCGACGGTAAAGATCGTAAACAAAACGGGGGTTGTCCGTCTTTTTAATCATGCCGTCGATGACGTCGTCGTTCATGCCGAGGTTGAGGATGGTATCCATCATGCCCGGCATCGAAAATTTCGCGCCGGAACGAACTGAAACTAGCAACGGATTGTCGGCGCCGCCGAACACTTTGCCAGTTTCCTCTTCGAGTTGTTTAACGTAGGTCTTAATGTCTTCAAGCAGTTCGGGTGAGTTCTTTTCACCGTTGTTGTAATACTCAGTGCACATTTCCGTCGTGACCGTGAAACCGGCCGGAACAGGAATGCCTAGACGCTTCATTTCAGACAAGTTGGCACCTTTACCGCCAAGCAGTTCGCGTTGGTCTCTGGTGCCCTCGCCAAACATGTAAATTCGTTTCATTGCATTCACCTTTCGTTTCTAGATTTTTCGTGTAATCTCTGCGTTTGACACGAAAACATTATACCACTTGGCGGCCCAAAGTTCAACAAAAATGGCGCCGTTCTCGGCGCCGTTGCGTGATAACGCTTTCATTATGCACAGTAAAAAACCCACCGCACAGCGATGGGTTTGGGTTTATTTTTTGACGGTGATTTTGCTGCCATCAGGGTTGCGGTTGTCGTTAAGGTAATCGACGATGGCGTCGTAATGAGTGTTGTTTCCGGGTTTACACAGCTTTAAGTCTTTGACGTCGCCTTCCACGATCGCTTCGGCAAAGGCTGAGCACCCTGGATAACTGCACGCGCCACAATCGTAGCCGGGAAGGCGTTCTCTGACGCCTTCGATGCGCGGGTCGGCTTCCACTTTCAAGAGGTCGGCGGCATACGCGAGGCCAAGCCCAAGCAAGCCACCCATCAACGCAAGTACGAATACTGCCCACATGTTAGCTTTCCTCCGCTTCTTCTTGTTTTAGCGCGCAGCCGTAGTGTGAACAAGCGCTGCAGCGTGCGGCGCTGATCTTGTAATCAACGGGCGCGGGGGTGTTTTTGTTGAGCATGAAGGTGCCTAAGAAGAGCACCACCATGACGGTGACGAATATCACAGCAGGCATCATCCAACGATGCCTCCAAGGCCGGCAAACGCAAGGGCCATGATGCCGGCGGTAATGAGCGAGACGGGGACGCCTTTCCAGGCTTCTGGGACGTTCGCGCCTTCAAGGCGTTCACGAATGGTCGAGAAGGCGAACATCACAAGGCCAAAACCAAGCGCTGCGCCAAAGGCCGTGGTGACCGCGACCGCAAGGCCTGGGAAGAGGCCGTATTGGCCCGCAAAATCGCGGGTGATGTTTTCCACGGCAATCCCGAGAATCGCGCAGTTGGTGGTGATGAGCGCGATGTAGACGCCGAGGGATTTGTAGAGTTTCTTGCTGATTTTTTTGATAATCATCTCAACGAGTTGCACGAGCGAGGCGATGATTAAGATGAAGGAAATGGTTTGCACGAACTCGATTTCAAGCGGCACGAGCACGAGGTAATAAAGCAAGTATGATACAAACGCGGCAATGACCATGACGAACATGACCGCGGCGCTCATGCCGAGCGCGGAACCGGTTTTTTTGCTGACGCCGAGGAAGGGGCATACACCCAAAAACTTCATCAGCACGACGTTATTGATCAGCATCGATGAGAAGATGGCGACAAAGAAGACTGTCCAGCTCATGCCTTAGCACCTGCCTTTTCTTGGGCTTTTTGACGCTTGCGTTCAAGCGCTTGACGTTTTTTCTCTTCAATCATGCGTTGACGTTCACGTTCTTTTTTGTTGCGTTTAAGGATGGCGACGAAGTTGAAGATTCCGAGCAACAATCCGATGACGAGGAAGCCACCCGGTGCTTGACCGAAGGCGTCCATGCTGAAGACGTAGCTATCGATGTTGATGATGGAACCGGGGGTTTCAGCCAGCGGCAAGAACACACCGTAAGCGATGGCGCCGGTTGATAAGAACTCCCGGAAAAAGCCGATGACCACCAGCGCACCGAGGAATCCAAGGCCCATGCCGAAGCCGTCGATGGCGGCGTCGTGCACCTTGTTTTTCGAGGCGTAGCTTTCGGCGCGGCCAAGAATCAAGCAGTTGACGACAATCAGCGGGATGAAGATGCCGAGTTCGCCATGGAGCGCGTAGGCATACGCTTCGGTGAGTAAACCGACGATGGTGACAAAGGTCGAAATGATGACGATGTATGATGGCACACGGATTTGATGAGGAATCCATTTACGAATCAGTGAAACAACCACGTTTGATCCGGTCAACACAAAGATGACGAGGAGTCCCATGCCGAGTGAGGCTTCAACCGTGCCGGTGACGGCAAGCGCTGGACAGAGCCCAAGTAAGAAGACAAAGACGGGGTTTTCTTTGAAGAAGCCTTTGGTTAAGTTCGCCAAACGGGACATTTCTTTTTTCATGTTCTTGGTTTTAGCCACGTCACTCATCTCCTAACGTGTCGCTGTAGTAGTCTAAGGCCGCGCTGATGACGGCATACACCGATTGGCCGGTGCCTGTTGCACTCGTTTCTCCGTCGGGGGCATTCGGGTTAACATCATCCCAAGCCGCTTCAGCTTCGCTTTGCGAAATCTCTGTCTGTCCCTCATATGCACCGAAACGCTCAATCAAGGGGGTTCGCCAGTTAAGGCTATCGCCGCTTTGATTATAGGTGAATCCTTGGAAAGCGCCTGTTTCATCCAGATAAACTTCGAGCACGTTAATGCTCATAAGCCCTTGACTACGGCCGATGAACATGTATCCTGTGACGGTGTCTCCGTCGTAAAGCGTTTCGACGTAATCGAGGGTGTTGGCATTAATCCAAGTGCGGTTTTCAACGAAGGTGTTGAGTTCGGTAAGCGCCGCGGCAATGGTGTTTTCAATCTCGCCGTCGACGTCGAAAGTCAAGCCGTTAAAGTCGCTGTTCCAGTAGCCTTCAAATGCCCACACGGCGTCAATCGCGTCTTGAGGAACATCATCGAACGCAAAGACTGTGATGCCGATAAATTCTGTTTCGTCGTACGCGGCGACGTAGGTTACCGTTTCACCGTCAATATCGAGGTCCATTAAGTATGCGTAAGCAAGCGTGTTTTCGTCGTCGTCCTTGACGAGCAGCTCTTCTTTGAAGGCGCGGTCGAAGACAACAAAGGTTTCAAAGGAAACGACGTCGGGCACTAGGCTCTCATAGGCATCCATGATAGGATCGCTAAGGAAATCACCGGCAATGAACCGAGCGTCTTCAATGATGCGGCGTACGTTGCCAAACGTCATGCCAGCGGATGCGCTGGTGCCAGCGATTTCACTCGTGAAATCGTAATTCATGGCGACGATTGGTTGGTCGATGAGTTTCGGCAAGTAATGGTCTCGGACCGATTGAACATAGGAAGGCGTTTGCGTCGAATCGGCGATTTTGACATCGACGATGGTGCCGTCTAAGTCGATGCCGACAATCACCGTGATGTCGCCGTGGCTGATGCGCCCTTCACCGCGGAAAGCATAGCCGAGGATGTTTCCGCTGCCATCACGCATGGTGACCATTTCTTTGACGCTGCTGTCGGCGATGGCTACGATATCGTCATCGTCCGGGGCGACGGCGCCATCGAACATCTCGAGGTAAATCGCCAGTTGTGCCATCCGACGGTTTTCTTCACGTCGTTCTTCGGTCAACGTGTGTGTGCCGAAGATGGCAAGGCCGCTGACGGCACCGATAATCAACAACACCGCAGCAACTTTCATTTTTTCTAATAAATTAGCCATTCAAACCACCTGCCAGGGATTCTGCACCAATCATCACAGCCGTGATTGAAAGCAACACGACGGCGGTGAAGATGATGGCGCGTCTCCAGTTAAATTGTGTGTGCGACCATTTTGGGAAGTCAATCGCCGGAACGAAGATGTTCATAATCAAAATGGCAAACACGACGCCTTCTGGATAAGCCCCAAAAAGGCGGATGACAAACGTTATCAAGCCCAAACCGAAAGCAAAATAGATGCGTCCGGGTCGGGTGACGGGGGCGGTGATGGGGTCGGTGGCCATGTAGATGGCACCAAACAGCAACCCACCCGATAAGAGGTGCGTCAAGGGAAACCACCAGCCAGCGTCGGTCACGAGCATCGTCGCCAGGGCGAGGACGAAAACGGTCCCGACGTAGACAAGCGGAATAAAGACGTCGAAGGACTTACGCAAGAAAAGGTAAATCCCGCCGACCAAAATCAGCATGGCGCTGACTTCGCCGAGCGTTCCCGGCAAGCCGATGCCGGTGAACATCGTCGTCAGGGAATAGCCGGTTTCGCTAAACGGGGCGGCGACGAGTTCGCCGAGGACGGTGGCGTTAGAGGTCGCGTCCACATGGTTGGCCACGGCGACGAGGCCGCCGAAGCTAAGGGCGATGAAGGCGCGGCCGAAGGCGGCGACGTTAAAGATGTTTTGGCCCATGCCACCGAAGATCAGCTTCACGAGAATGACGGCGACGACACCACCGATGATGACGATAGCGAGCGGGGTCGCGTCGGGAATGGTGAGTCCGTAGATGACACCGCTGACAAGGATGCTGTAGTTGTAGAGCGTGAAGTTTTTGTTGATGGGGTGAAACCTTTTGTTCTCTTCACGTTTGCTCTCGCGTTTTTTCTCGCTGATTGCCTGTTTGATCTCAGCAATCTGCTTTTTCAGCGTGTCTTTTTGGTCTTGTTGCTCTGCTTCTTTCAGCGCTTTTTTTAGTTTCGCAAGCTGGTCGAAGAGGTTTTCCATGCCTTCGCGGTTGCGGTTGATCGCGTCATGGATTTGGTAGTAGATGTACTCCGTCACCGCCATCGAGAGCACGGCGACGAGCATAATCCACACGGCCCTGAGGCCATGGTTGATGATGGCGAGCACCACGAGTGGGCTGAGTGCGATCACCACATCGCGCATCATGCGCACGACGGAGGCGTTGGGTTTTCTCAGGTGTGGTGCGGTGTTTTGTATGAAATCCATCGTATCACCCTATCTTCTTTTTGCCGTCTTTGACGTAGTCGGTGACGGGAATTTTGCTGGTGCAGACGTAGGAACACAGTCCGCATTCGATGCACTTGTTTGCTTCTAATCCTTTGATGGCCTCAACGTCGTTGCGTTTGACCGCTTGCATGATGGACACCGGTTGGATGTGAACGGGGCAGCTATAAACGCATGAACCGCAACGAACGCACGGTTCTTCTTTATACTCAATGGGACGGAACACCAACACGGATGTTGTGGTCGGTGTGACCACCACGTTGTCGCTCTTGACAGCGGTGCCCATCATCGGTCCGCCGATAACCAACTCAAGTTTGTCGGCGTCGTCAACGAAACCGTCACACAACTTGAGTAACTCGCGCACCGACGTGCCGACGCGTGTGCGAATGCTTTGGGGAAACTTCACGCCATCGCCGTTGACGGTGATGTAGCGTTTGGTGATTGGGAGGTTGTGCTTAATCGCTTCGTAGATGCTCTCAGTGGTCGAGACGTTAAACCCAAGCAACCCGTGTTTCATCGGCAAGTCACCTGAGGGAACTTTGATGCCGGTGGCGTTTTTAAAGGTTTCAACTTCCCACCCTTGTGGGTAATAATCACCAAGTTTGGCAATGCTCACGTTCAGGTGCTTAAACCGCTCAGCTTCGCGTTCAAGCACTTCGATCAGTTCCGTCTTGGTTTTTTTGACGGCGATGATGCCTTGCTTGGCGTTAACGGCTTGCATGATGTAGCTGAGGCCTTGGAAAATCTCATCGGGTTGGTCTTTGATTAAGCGATAATCGCTGCTCAAATAGGGTTCGCATTCGATGGCGTTGATGACCACCGTATGAATCGTTTCTTCCGTTGCCAGTTTGACATACGAGGGGAAGCCGCTTCCACCTAAGCCCACGACGGCTTTTTCTTTGATGATTTCGACCATTTCTTCTTGGGTCATCTTTTCAATCACGCTGTCGGGACGGTCGGTGATGCTTTCGTGGTAGGTGTCTTTGAAGTCGTTGCGGATGGTGATGCATTCGACGTCGATGCCGGTGGAGTCAATCATCGTCACCTTGTCTTCGACGGTGCCGCTGATGGTGGCGTAGACGGGTTGGCGAAAAAAGCATCCGTCGCGTTCGCCAATGATTTGGCCGAGTTTGACGTGATCGCCCGCTTTGACGTCCAAGGTGTACTCTTTGCAACGGCTTGTCGTCAAGTTCAAATACACCCGTTCGGGATCGACGAAACGCACCGTCGGCAGTTCGGTGTTCAGCTGTTTGTAGTCGCTCACTTTGCGTGTTTTCGCAATCATCGTTTCACTTCCTTATGTTGGTCTGCTTCCGGCACGTCATCAATGATGGCCATGATGGCTTCTTCGAGGGCCTTAAGCGTGGTGTCAGCTTCGGTGATGCGCGGTGCCTTGGCGGCGATGTAGATTTTCAGTTTTGGTTCGGTTCCGCTGGGGCGTAAGACGAACCACGCCTCATCATCGAACGCAAACTTGATGACGTTTGAGGCGGGCAAATCGATGATGTGTTCGACGCCCCGCTCGTATCGTAATCGTCGCAAATAATCTTCTTTAACGATGAGATTGTGGCCGGCCACGCGCGTCGGCATCCACTCGCGGAAATGTTCCATGATTGCTTCAATGCGTGCTTCTCCTGCTTTTCCTTCCAAGGTGAGGTTCACATTTTTTTCGCGATAGGTTCCATACTTGGCGTAAAGTTCATGCAGGTAGTCAATCAACGTTTTTCCTTGTTTTTTCAAGCGGTCGGCAATGTCTGCGGCGTAGATCATCGCTTGGATGGCGTCCTTGTCACGGACAAAATCCTTGATGATGTAACCATACGACTCTTCATACCCCATCAGGAAGGTGTGCTTGGTTTGTTCGATGGCTTTCATGCGTTCACCGATGAACTTGAAGCCCGTCAGCGTTGATTCCACATCAACTCCGTAGGTTCGGGCGATGGCAGCGCCAAAATCGCTGGTTACGATGGTGTTGTATATGATGCCGTGGTCGGGCAAGGTGCCCGCCTGTTTATGGCTTTCAAGCATGTGTTCAATGAAGATGGCGCCGGTTTGGTTGCCGGTTAGAAACTCGTAGTTGCCTTCATGCAAGACACCAAGGCCGAGGCGATCGCCGTCGGGATCGGTGGCGATAAGCAAATCGGCGCGGTGCTCTCGGGCGTATTTGATGGCTAGTTCAAACGCCGCTTCGTCTTCCGGATTCGGGCTTTTAACGGTCTTGAACTGACTGTCAGGGACCATCTGTTCTTCGACCGTCACCACGTGGTAGCCGGCTTCGGTGAGGGCGCGTAAACCGATTTCTCGACTGGCACCATGGAGCGGTGTAAACACCACCGTCAATTGTTTTTTGTCGGCTGGCTGTATCGGCACGGTGGCGATTTGCTCGAGGTAGCTCTCGTCGATATCACGACCGAGTTCGGTGATTAACCCCTTTGCTTTCGCTTCATCGATGTCCATGGCGGGAACCTTGAACACGTCCTCCACCGCCTCAACATTTCGGACCACCTTATCGGCATGGTTCGGCACCAGTTGACACCCGTCGGCGTCGTATATTTTAAAGCCGTTATATTCCGGGGGATTGTGTGAAGCCGTAATCACGATGCCACCGGCAGCGCCTTGGTGCCGTACCGCAAACGATAATAGCGGCGTTGGCCGCATGTGTTCAAACACGAACGCTCGCATCCCAAAAGCGGCGATGACTTCCGCGGCGGCCCATGCAAAAGCATCGCTGTGTTCGCGGTTGTCGTAGGCGATGACGATGCCACGACGCTGGGCATCGGTTTCATGTTCAACCACGTATTTAGCGAAGCCGTAAGCGGCCTTTCTCAGCGTGTGCACGTTGATCCGATTGGTGCCGGGACCCATTTTGCCACGCATGCCCCCAGTGCCAAAGGCGAGGGGTTTATAAAAGGCATCCTCAATGTCGCTTTCCGACATGGTCTCCATGGCTTTTTTAAGCGATGGATCTAAACTCGGATGGTTTTTCCACGTGTCGAAAGTTTTTTTCACGCGACCGCGCTCCCTTTTACTATAATATAGGGTTACATATAAACAACATGTATTATAACTTATCGATACGGTGATTTCAACCGCCAATCGGTTTTTATAAATAATTCCTTGCCCTGGTTGCATGCCTAATCGTGGGCCCAGGAAACGTCACATCACACCGTATCACTCGATGTGCGTGGACAGATGGCCACCATAAAAAAAGCGTTCGGCCAAGCCGAACGCTCCACGCTTAATCTTCCTTCGTCTTCTTATCGTCTGGGCTGATGAACTGCTTCCCCGGTTGCCACCCGCAAGGGACGAGTTTACCAGCAACTTCGTTTTGAAACACCTCGAGGGTGCGAAGCACTTCATCGACGTTGCGTCCGCCTTCACCGTGGTTGACGTGCGCGGCTTTTAAGATGCCGTTGGGTGCGATGATGAACGTGCCGCGCCAGGCGACGCCTTTATCTTCGTCAAGCACCCCGTAAGCTTCGCTGACAACGTGATTGGCGTCGCTGGCGTGGAAGTGGTTTAAATGGCCAAGCGAGCCTTGTTGCCACGCGAGATGGCTGAAGAGTGAATCGGTCGAAACACCAATCAGTTTCGCGCCTTTTGTTTCAAACTGTTCATTGAGTTCGTTGAAACGTTGGATTTCGGTGGGGCAAACAAACGTGAAATCGAGCGGGTAAAAATACACCACGACCCAGTGCCCTTCGTTGAGAAGGTCATCCAGTTTGACGGTGTTCATGCGGTCAAGGTCCTTGCCCTCAGGGCTAAGCGCAGGCATCGTAAAACGCGGGGCTTGTTTGCCGACGCGCGCGGCGGTGACGTAAAAATCGTTATCGTATTTCATGAGGCATCCTCCTTGTGTTTTTCCGAGCATTATCTTAGGCGGTGCGGGGTGGTTTTTCAATCAAAACACTCAGTTTTTTTCGGTTAGCGGCGCGAGGTTCCAGATGTCTTCTGCGTAGTTTTTGATGGTTCGGTCACTCGTGAAGAAAGCACTTTTGGCGATGTTGATTAGCGCCATTTTGCGCCAGCGCGCTTGATCTTTAAAGCGCGTGTTGGCCTCGGCATGAGCCTCAGCGTATGCCCGCAAATCCTTCAGCACAAAGTATTCGTCGCGGCCGAGCAGTTTATCGCGGACCTCGGCGAACTCCGATTTGGACACGCCGGCGAAAAAGCCGTTAGTCAGTTGGTCGACGGCGGTGCGGATTTCATCGTCATGTTGATAGATTTCCAATGGGTCGTAGGTGTTGTCGGCGCGGAGGCGGTTGACGGTGTCGGTATTCATGCCGAAGATGATGATGTTATCGTCGCCCACGAGCTCAGCGATTTCAACGTTGGCCCCATCGAGTGTGCCGATGGTGATGGCGCCATTCATCATGAACTTCATGTTGCCGGTGCCGCTGGCTTCTTTACCGGAGAGTGAAATTTGCTCACTGAGGTCGCAAGCCGGTATGATTTGTTCGGCGTAGCTGACGTTGTAGTTTTCGACAAACACAACCTTCAAGAGCGCATTGATGTCGGGGTCATGATTGACCTTGTCGGCAATCGTGTTCAGCAGCTTGATGACTTTTTTCGCAAAATAATAGCTTCCTGCGGCTTTCGCCCCGAAAATATAGCTATGTGGCACGTAGTGTTCACGAAACGCCACGTCAGTTTTCAGTCGATTGTAGACCATCAGGATATGCAGCGCGTTCATGAGTTGTCGCTTGTACTCATGCATCCGTTTGACCTGCACATCAAAGATGCTGTCTGGGTCAAGGGCGATGCCTTGCTCGCGTTCAATGCGTTCGGCGAGATGCACTTTACGCGCGCGTTTCATTTCGGCGTAGCGGGTTTGCACGGACTCGTCATCGACGTGTTGAAGCAATCCTTCGATGGCTGACATGTCGCTTAGCCACCCCGGCGTCAACTCATCAAGCAGGGATGAGAGTTCTGGGTTGATGTGTTTAAGCCACCGTCGGTGGGTCACACCGTTGGTCTTATTGTTGAATTTTCCAGGGTACAGCGCATGCCAGGCTTTCATTTCGATTTCCTTAAGCAGTTTGGTGTGCAATGCGGCGACACCGTTGACACTAAACGAACCGGCGATGGCTAAATGCGCCATGCGAACTTGTTGGTCGCCGATGATGGCAAGACGGCGAACGGTGTCTTGGTCCATGTTTTTATCACGCATGAGCCATAAGCAAAACCGGCGATTGATTTCTTCAATGATTTGATAGATTCGGGGAAGCACGGGCTGAAAGAGGCTAATCGGCCACTTTTCCAGCGCTTCAGCAAGCAAAGTGTGGTTGGTGTAGGCGCATGATTTGATGGTGATGGCCCACGCCGCGTCCCATTCCATGCCGTAATCATCCATGAACAGGCGCATCATTTCAGGAATCACAAGCGCCGGGTGGGTGTCGTTGATTTGAATGACGAGTTTGTCGGGTACGTTGTCGAATGTGCCGTGCCGGGTGTAATGGTCGTTGAGGATGCTGCGGACGCCGGCGGCGCTAAAAAAGTACTGCTGCTTGATGCGCAGCGTTTTGCCTTCACGCGTGGTGTCGTCAGGATACAACATGCCGCTTATTTGCCGCAGTTCCCGGTTGTATTCAATCATGTTCACATCGGCTGGGAAAACGTCGGTCGGCTCGGCATTCCAAAGCCTTAGGCGATTGACGGTGTGGTTGGCGGCACCGACAATGGGAATGTCGTAGGGCACGGCGAGTATTTTCTCGTCGGGAGTGTATTGAGCGGTGCCGTTGTTGAAGCTAGCATGCCCTCCATAGGGAACCTCAATCGCTTCTTCCTCGACGCGCACTTCCCAAACGTATTGGTCTTTAAGCCAATCATCGGGTTTTTCCAGCTGATACCCGTGGCGAATTTCTTGTTCGAAAAGACCATAGCGGTAGCGAATGCCGACGCCGTGACCGGGCAACGACAAACTGGCCAATGAATCGAGAAAACAACAGGCCAGGCGACCGAGCCCACCATTGCCTAGGCCGGGATCAACCTCTTGGTGTTCGATGGCGTTAAGGTCGAGCCCGAGGCTTTCCATGCCTGTCTTTACAACGTCGCGCAACCCTAAGTTCATGAGGTTGTTGGTAATCAGGCGACCGAGCAAGAATTCCATGGAAAAATAGTGCACGGTTTTCGGGGCGTGTGTATTGTACAGGGCTTTTCGGGCTTTCCATTGCTTGCTCAGGTTGGCGAAAACCAAGCGCCCTAAGGCGTGGTATTGTTCGCGTGGTGTGCTTTCTTCGAAGGGTTTCGCATGCAAGGTTTCCACGGTTGCTTTAAAAGCCTCAACAAACGTCTCAGGGGTATCAAATGGATTGTTCACGATGATGTCTCCTTTGGTTGAGTTTCGAGCACGAGGCGATAGAGTTCAACGGTTTTTGACGCTTGGCGTGTCAAACTGAAATCCTCACGCATGGCTCGACGTTTTATTTTTCGGAACACGTCTGGGTGTTCTTTGTACACATTGTACGATGTTTCCAGGGTTTGCACAAGCGCATCGACGTCAAAATCGAAGAACGTGAACCCGGTGCCCCGTCCTGTGTAGCTATCATAAGCGCTTACCGTGTCAGCGAGGCCGCCGGTTTCCCGGACGATGGGCACCGTCCCATAACGCATCGCAATCATTTGACTGAGGCCGCACGGTTCAACACGCGATGGCATCAAGAAAACATCCGCGCCAGCGTAAATATAGTTGGGCTCGGTGGCATCGAATGTTAAGTTTAACGCCACGCGACCCGGGAATGTTTTCTGCAAGGTGAGGAGTGCCTCCTTGATGGCATCATCCCCGGTTCCAAGCAGCACAAACTGAACATCGTTGTGCGCCTTCATGATGCGCTCAAGCGCCGGTATCATGATTGCGAACCCTTTTTGCTCGCTCAGGCGACCCACCGAACCTATGAGGTAGGCGCCGGGGTTTGTGTGCAGTTTCATGATGCGTTGCAGGTGCCGTTTGTTGAGAGCTTTTTTCTCAAGCGTCGATAGGCCGTAGCGCGCCGCGATGACCGGGTCTCGCTCGGGGTTATGCTTTGAGGATATGCCATTGAGGATGCCGTAGAAATCGCGTTCGCGCTTGAGAATCGCCGGGGTTAAGTTCTTTCCGTAATAGTCATAGCGAAGTTCATCGCGGTACGTCTCTGAGACCGTTGAAAGCTTATCGGCGTGTTCGATGCCGATTTCTAGCGAATTCATCTTCCCGTTGTGAACTTTGCCAAGCTGCTGGAGGCTTATGTGCTTTAACACATCGGCGGACACAAGGCCTTGATAATCAATGTTATGAATCGTCAACAGCGTCTTCGGTGGGGTCATCTGCCCCTTGATCATCGCCGGTAAAAGCGCGGCATGCCAATCGTGAGCGTGGATGAGGTCAAAGGGTCCAATCATCGGTAGCGCCGCCACCACGGCACGACAGAAAAACGCGAAGCGCAGGACGTCATCATCATGGCCGTAAATGGCCTCGCGTTCGAAGTAATGGAAGTTGTCGAAAAAATAGACGTCAACGCCCTTGTACGTGGTCCTCAGTACCTTGACTTTTCGCTGGTTGCCTCGATCGGTTAACACCAGGTCGCCGACCGTTTGACAGGCTTCTTCAAAACGCGCTTTGATCACCGGATAGTAAGGCAACGCCACCGAGACGTTTAAGCCGATTTTGGCTAGATGAACGCTCAACCCGCCAAGCACATCCGCGAGGCCTCCGGTTTTCACAAACGGAGTCATTTCTGCGGCGACGTGAAGTATTCGCATGCCGGTTTGGTTGGTGACCACCTGGTTTTTTTGCGTGATGTATGGGTCGCGAAGCGTGCCTTCTAGCACCGTGCCTTGTTTCACAATGCTGCCTTTGTCCAACACCGCATGGTCGAGAACGGCGCCTTGTTCGACCACGGCGTTGTTTAAGACGACGCTGTGCTCAATGCGCGCGCCACGTTTAATGATGACATCGCGGCCGATGACGCTGTGACGAACGGTGCCATCGACGATGGTGCCGCTCGAAAGCAAACTGTTGGTGACGTTGGCGTGTTTGCCGTATCGTACCGGAGGGGCGGTCTTCTCTTTGGACATAATCGGTCGATTAGCCAGGAAAATGTCGCGGCCTCGATCAAAACGCAACATGTCCAAATTGGCTTTCATGTAGTGAAAAACATCGCGTACGTAACGCACATACGCACGATGGATGTAGGTGCTTATGGTCAACGATGGCGCTTGCTCGACGACATCGTTCAAGGTTTTGTAGGGAATGGTATCATAGTTCAAAATATAGTCATACAGACGCTTTTTCGACATGATAAACGTTTTCAGGCGTGTTTTTTCATGCACCACCTCGGTGATGTCGGCCCCGGTGGTCAGGTGATGGTCGAGGATAACGTTAAAATCCACGTTCCATAAGATGTTCGCCTGGGTAATCAAGACGTAATCTTGGTTGCTTCGCTGAAAGTACTCAATGTGTTCGTGCATCCGTTGGAACGTCACCATGTCTTCGGTCGGGGCGGCGATGTTTTTTGGCGGTAACACGAAAAGACCGTCGGCACGACGATCGAGGTCCCAGCGCTTGCCTGAACCGATGTGATCTTGGAGCGAGCGATAGTTTCCATAGGGGAAAATTGCCACGTTGTTAATGCCGCTGTGTTTCATGTTGGAAAGCGCAAAATCGATGAGGCGATACTTACCGACGACCGGCATGGCACCCGGCATGCGGTGAATCGTCAGCAGCCCAAGTTGCCCGCGGACGCTGGCATCGATGATGGCAAAAAGGCGGCTCATCGGTCATCACCAACCTTCCAGAGCGTTTCGTTATCGATGACGGTAGGGCGGTCGTAGACGAGTTCGGTTCTTGGTAAAATGACCGTGTCTTCAAGCACAATGACGTTTTCAAGTCGGCTGTGTTCGCCGATTTTAACGCCGGTAAAGATGAGAGAATTTTTCACAAAAGCGTTTTCTTTAATCAGCACGTTGCTCGAGATGACGCTGTGTTCCACCTGACCCATGATCATCGTTCCATCACACACCAGCGCATCGCGGACCCGGTCGGGGCTCATGTTATGGTGCGGTGGCAAATCCTCGGTCCGCGTGTAGATGGGGTGGGTGGTGTAGTCGTGGATTTTCAGGTATTCCGGGTGGTCAAGCAGCTCGAGGTTTGCGTCAAACAAACTCTCAACGGTGCCGACATCGCGAAAATAACCGTCAAAATAGTAGCCGCACACCCGGTAATGTTCCTTCAAGGCTTTGGGGATGATGTCGCGACCGAAATCGAGATCGTCACCCACCCCTTGCTTAAGCACATTCTCAAGCGCCGTACGGGTAAAGACGTATACCCCCATCGAAGCCAGGTCACTTGCGGGGGCATCCGGCTTTTCTTCAAACGCCGTGACGCGGTCTTGTTCGTCGAGTGACAAGACGCCGTATCGCGACAAATCATCGTGTGGTTTAAACGCGCCAACCGTGATGTCGGCACCGCTCGCACGATGGTGGTCAAGCATCCGACGGTAATCCATTTTATAAACGTGATCGCCAGAAAGGACGAGCACGAGTTCTGGGTTGTAGGCGTTTAAAAAGTGCAGATGTTGGGCAACCGCATGCGCGGTGCCTCGTTGCCACTTCGTGCCCTCACGCGTCGTGTAGGGCGTCAAAAAATGTACGCCGCCGTCGTTGACATCGAGATCCCAGCTTGCGCCGCGTTGGATGTAGTGCATCAGTTCATGCGGCTCATACTGCGTGACAATGCCGACGGTGTCAATTTGCGCGTGGGCGAGGTTGCTCAGGACGAAGTCGATGAGTTTATACTTGCCGCCAAACGTCACGGCCGGCTTCGCTTTGTGTTGGGTGATGGCACCGAGGCGAGTTCCGCGTCCGCCGACCAACACCATCGCTACGACATGCTTTTTCATCTAATCCCTCCGTTTGAAAAGCGTCACACTCAACGGGGGTAAAGTCACCCGTATTGCGTGATGAAACCCTTGGGCAACGTGGTCAAACGCGTGAAAATCAGCGTCGTTGGTGACGCCGGAACCGCCATACTCGGTGGCGTCGCTGTTGAGCACTTCGACGAAGGTTCCTTCGCAGGGTGTGGAGAGCCAAAAATCACGGCGCACCGTGGGCGTCAAGTTTATGGCGACGATGATGGCATCCTGGTGGCTTTTACGCACGTAGGTAAGCACGCTCTCTTCGCGGTTGTCGGCGTCAATCCACGCAAACCCTTCTGGAGAGTGATCAAGGGCGTGCAAGGCTGGCTCGCGTTTGACGAGGCGCGCGAGGTCACGGTGGAAACGATGCATGCCTTGATGGGGTGTGTCGTTGAGACGAGCCCAATCCAATTCTTCATAATCGCGCCATTCGTGGCGTTGGCCAAATTCTTGTCCCATGAACACGAGGTTCTTTCCGGGATGGGTATACATGAATCCAAAAAGCGCACGGGCGTTGGCAAACTTCTGCCACGCATCGCCGGGCATCTTCTCCACGACGGAGCGCTTACCATGCACCACCTCATCATGCGATATCGGCAAGATGAAGTTTTCGCTGTAGGCATAATGCATTGCGAAATTGATTTCATTGTGATGGTATTGCCGGTGAATCGGCTCACGCGCAAAGTAGGTTAGCGTGTCGTTCATCCACCCCATGTTCCACTTGTAGTTAAACCCCAGGCCCCCGTGCTCTACGGGGCGGGTGACGCCAGGGTAGGCTGATGAATCCTCCGCAGCAAGGATAAACGCCTGGTTTTCTCTAAAGACCGATTGCGCCAACCGGCGTAAAAAATCGATCGCCCCATCGTTGGTGCCTCGCGAGGCGTCGCCATGAGGGTAGATGATGTTAGCGACGGCGTCCACTCGAAGGCCATCGATGTGAAAATAGCGTTGAAAAAACAGGGCGTTAGACATGAGGAAACTGCGTGTTTCGCCGCGAGACAAATCGAGGTTGGCCGTGCCCCACACGATGTTTTCACGCATCCACGGATCGCGGTACTCATACAGCGGTTGACCATCGAACATGTATAGCCCGTGAGCGTCTTTGCAAATATGCCCGGGGACCCAATCAAGGATAATGCCGAGTCCAGCTTGGTGGGCACGATCGACAAAATACATAAAATCCTTAGGCACGCCGTAGCGCGAGGTGATGCTGAAGTAACCGGTGCCTTGATATCCCCACGATTGATCGAGTGGGTGTTCAATCAGCGGCATGATTTCCAGATGCGTGAAGCCGTTGTCCAAAGCGTAGGGAATGAGTCGATCAACCAGGTCGGTGAAACGGTTATAGGTGCCGTCGGGTTTTTTCATCCAACTGCCTAGGTGTACTTCATAGATGTTCATGGGTTGGTCGTAAGGTGATTTGCGATGGCGCATGTACGCCTCATCCGACCACACGTAGTTGTCGAGGTCATAAACCTTCGAGACGGTTTCAGGCCGCTCGCCGCTGAAAAAGGCGTACGGATCACTCTTATAAAGCTCCCGGCCGTCGTGGGTGGTGATCTTATACTTGTACGCGTTCCATTCGAGGTTTTCGGGAATCTCGATTCGCCAGATGCCGATGGCGTCGACCTT
This sequence comes from Candidatus Izemoplasma sp., assembly GCA_007132465.1. Classification (GTDB taxonomy): domain Bacteria; phylum Bacillota_I; class Bacilli_A; order Izemoplasmatales; family Izemoplasmataceae; genus SLQR01. The sequence continues at coordinate 15,409 of SLOP01000023.1, read as the reverse complement.
CGTCATTCGATGCACCCAGTCTTGATAATCGTTGAACTCACCGACCACGCTGATGGCACGGGCGTGAGGCGCGTACACACTGAACCGCGTGGCTGTCGTTCGGCCATCAGCGGCTTTTATTAAGTGCGCACCAAAATGGCGATACGCGTCTTCGAGGGTGCCGGATAAAAAGAAATGGCGTGTGTCTTCATTGAGCGGCTGCATGTCATTCCTCGCTTTCGATGATGCTGGTAATGATGTCATAAGCATACCCTTTACGCATCAGTTTTTGAATAAGTTTATCTTTTTCTTTGCGATTACGAAGATCGTGTTGTTGACGAAGTTTTTCATAGTGACGCTTGAGTTGAGCCGCCTCGGCGTCGGCGTCGTGCGTGGCGTCCACCACGGTTTGCGCCGCTTCAAAGACACCCGCTGGACTAAAGCCGGCGTTGATGGCGCGGGCGGCGAGTTTCCTAGCGCGGTCACGTTTCGTCCCGGCGCCGATGGCGCGTGCCGCTTGGCTTAAAAATGCGTCAAGTTTGGCTTTTTCTATGGTTTCGTCATACCGTGCGAGCGCATCGTCAATCAGCGCCGGTCGATAGCCGTCTTGTTCAAGTTTTTGTTTTAAGTAGCGAGGGCCTTTGAGCGCGGTTGAAAAAAATACTTCCAACCAAGCATCCAAGGCTTTCGCCTCATCAAGGTAGCCGTTGCTTGTAAGTGTTTTTAATGCTTTGGAAATGGTATCACCATGGTAACCACGTCGCTTAAGCATCGCATGGAGCGCACGTTCGGTTTGGTTTTGCCTGGCGAGCGCCTTGAGCGACACCTCAAGGGCGCGATGCACCGCATCATCTTCCTTGATTTTTTTCAGTTGTCGCTCATCCAGACGATCCACGTGAAACAAGCGGTGAGCGATGATGGTTTCACGATGTAGTGTCAGTGTCTCATCGCTTTCTAGAAACGTCAGGTTAAACGCGTGCTTGCCTTTGGCTTTCAGCGATCTAATCGTCGGCATGGAGCATCCCTTCCAGATAATCGATGGCGGCTTGAAGTTGCGCGTCGTTGGCGATGTCCGCACGATAATCAAGCAATGCTTGTGAAAGCGCCGCCGCCGTCGGTGCGTCGAGTTCACCATTGACACTTAGGCCGGTGTCGCTTTGAAAACTTTCCACAGCGCTTTGCGTGGCGGCATCAAAATAGCCGTCGGTGCGAATGGCGTAGCCACTCATGACCAACAGCGCTTGCATTCGCGCGATGGTGTCATCGACCATGTCAAACGAAAAAACGGTTTCTCCACTCACGTAAAGGAGCGGCTGAGTAAACAGCGGATCTTGTTCAACAAGGTGCGTCGGGCTAACGCCCGGTGGGTCGTTGGACTCAATCCAGATGCCGGCACCGGTCATCCATCGTCCTTCGGTCAGGTTCAAAAAATGGTTGCGAACGCTTCTTAAGGGACGCATCACCTGTTGGGTGCCCTTACCGAACGTCTGGGTGCCGATGAGGGGATAGTCACCGAGTTCATGCATCGCCGCCGCAAACGCTTCAGACGCTGAGGCGCTATGGCCGTTGATTAACACGGCGATGGGATATGGTTTGGGATCGGTTGGATTTAGGTAATCTGATTCAAGGCTTGACTCGCGGTTCCACCACGTTTCGCTTTGAAAGTAGGGTAAGTCATCACTTAGGAAGATGTCCAAAATCGCTTCAAGCGTGCTGAGGTAGCCGCCGCCGTTGTCGCGCACATCGATGATTAGGGCATCGATTCCAAGGGTTTCAAGCGCGGCGAGTTCATCAGAAAACACGTCCGCGGTGTCGCGGCCGAAACTGTGTACCCGGATGATATGGATGCCTGCTTGCACCGTGTCAGCTGTGACGCTAGGGTTGTCGATGCGACGACGCGTGAGCGTTGGGGTTTCATAAAACACCCCGTGGCGTTCATAGCCGATGGTCACGTCCGTGTCTTCTTCCCCACTTAAGGCACTGATGGTTTCGAGGTAAGACATGTCACGGTAATCGACGCCGTCGACATGGGTGATGACATCCCCAGCCATCAAGCCGCCCGCTTCCGCGGGGGAGTTGGGGAACACGCCGATAATGTGGACGCGTTCATCGACGTTTTGTACGGTGACGCCGATGCCGACGAAGTCCTCGCCCTGGCGGTCTTGCCAGCGCAGGTAGTCCTCGCCGTCCAGGTAATATGTGTAGGGATCCTCTAGCGAAGCAATCATGCCGTCAATGGCGCCGCGCCAGAGCGTTTCTTCGCTCGGTTGACGATGATGGTTCTGGTGCAACTGGTCGAAGACTTCGTTAAACACCGCGTTGTCATAGCTGCGACCCGGTGGGGTGATCATTAACCCGCCGAGAAAGGCGAGGGTGATAAACAGGAAAAAGAGTGCGGTGTTCATGATGCGTTTGGCGTTAGTAGGCATCAAGCATCCTCCATTCGGGCGTCGAAGTCGCCCTGAATTTCTGTGGCCGGGGTGGCGAACACAAACGCTTTCGGATCGGCCTTGGCGATGATGGTGCGAATGATGTAATACTCGGTGCGAGTGATGACCGTGATAAGCATGGTTTTACGGTGTTTGCTGTAACCACCTTCAACCGGCACAAGGCTCACGCCGCGTGCAACGTTTTGGTAGATAAGCGTTTTGATTTCATCGGGCTTATCGGTGACAATCTGCACGGTGCGTAGCGCGTTTGAACCGACGACGACGGCATCGGCCACTTTACCAGCAACCACGACGGTCAAAATCGCATAGAGTCCCCCGGCAATGCCTGCGACGGAATAAAAGGCAATCATACCCGATAAGATGATGGCGCCGTCGACGAGATAAATGGAGACCGAGAGGGGCAGTTTAAGTTTGCGATTGAGGATTTTAATCGGAATGTCGGTGCCGCCACTGGTGCCGCCGTAGCGTATCACATACCCAAACCCAAGACCCATGAAGAACCCGCCGAAGGCAATGGCGATAAGCGGATCGTTCGGGAGGTCAAAAAGCGGGCTGAACACCTCGAGTAAGAAAAGGAAAAACGGAAACACAAAGGACCCGTACAAGCTGCGCGTAAACGCCGCAAACCCGAGAAAAGCCCACCCGGATAAAAGCAGCACCACGTTCAAGATAAACACCACCAAGGACATTGGCACGCCAAGCAGTTCGTTGAACAACAAGCCCACGCCGCTCACGCCGCCGATGACGAGGTTAAAGGGAACGATGAAATAGTAAAACCCCGCCACCATGAGGAAGATGCCGAGGGTAATCATCCCATAGCGACGTCGTGGTGTCAGGGTTTTAAGCGTTGTCATGTGCGAGTTCTCCTTTGGCAAGAGCGCGCAGGTAGGCTTCGATGAAAGCGTCGAGATCGCCGTCTAGCACCTTTTGAACGCTGCCGGTTTCAACGCCGGTACGGTGATCTTTGACCATCGTGTATGGGTGCATGACATACGAGCGAATTTGTGAACCGAAGGCAATCGAGGTGCCGAGGTTTTTCATGCGGTTGATTTCCTCTTTTTGTTTAGCCAGTTCACGCTGATAGATCTTCCCACGTAGAATTTGCATGGCTTTGGCTCGATTTTTGATTTGCGATCGTTCGTTTTGGCAGGTCACTGTGAGCCCTGTGGGCAAATGGGTGATGCGGACGGCAGAATCCGTGGTGTTAACGCTTTGGCCGCCGGCGCCGCTGGAACGGTAGGTGTCGATTTTTAGGTCGCCATCCTGGATGTCGACATCGATGCTGTCGTCAATGTTGGGGATGACGTTGACGCTTGCGAAACTGGTGTGGCGTCGGCCCGAGGCGTCAAACGGGCTGATTCGAACGAGGCGATGTACCCCGGCTTCCGCTTTAAGATGACCAAAGGCATACTGGCCTTCGGCGGTGAATGAAACGCTTTTGAGGCCAGCTTCGCTCGCTTCTTGGTAGTCGTTGATGTCGATGCTGTAGTCGTGACGCTCACAAAAACGTGTCATCATGCGATAAAGCATTGACGCCCAGTCTTGTGACTCGGTGCCGCCGGCGCCTGGATGAATCTCGATGATGGCCCCGAGGTGATCGTAGGACTCCGAGAGGTACAGGCTGGTCTCGAACCGTGAAAGCGTCTTTTCAAACGTGTTAACGTCACGCTCGGCTGTGTCGACCTCCTCACCCATATCTAGCAATTCTAAGGTAATTTTGAGGTTTTCGAGCATGTCGGTGAGTGCTTCGTAGGTGGTGAGGCGGTTGTTGTGAAACTTTAGTTCAGCGATGATGGTGTTCGCGTGTTTGTGATCATCCCAAAAGCCGTCTTTGTAGGTTTTTTTCTCCAAAGCGGCAATGGTTTCTTTCAGCTGTGTTAAGTCGAGTTGCCCCTTGAGTTGTTCGAGGGTGGCTTCGAAGGAAGCGATTTTGTTTTCGAGGTCGGTTCGTTCCATGAGACGCACGCTCCTTTCACGTAGTGGATAACACGAAGACTCAAGCGGAACTTGAGTCTTCTTGGCTTAACGGCCGTGGCAATGCTTGTATTTTTTGCCGCTACCGCATGGGCATGGTTCGTTGCGGCCGATTTTTTTACTGCGGCGAGGTTGGCGTTTTTCAGCTTCCTCTTTGCCCGAGTGCGTGGCCGTCGGCTTGGCGACTTGAACGCGTTGAACGCGGTCGCGAATGACAGCACGTAGAGCGTATGATGCGACATCGGACTCGATGGAACCGATGAGTTCTTCAAACATTTGATAGCCGATTTCTTGGTATTCACGCAACGGGTTTTGTTGTGCATACGAGCGCAGCGAAATGCTTTGTCGAAGTTCGCTCATTTGGTCGATGTGACGCACCCAATGGGTGTCGACAACCTTCAGCAACATCGCCTTGAAAAATTCATTGTACTTCGCTTCACCAAATTGCTCGCGTTTGCGCATCAGTTGCTCATCGACGACGGTGGTTAAGTAGGCTTGGGTTGCTTCTGGTTCGGTGCTTAGGCGTGTTTTATCGACGGCGTTGAGGTGAAACACCTTGCCGTCTAAGGCTTCGTGCAATCGGTCGACATCGACGGTTGGCCGTTTTTTTTCTGGGTCAATATGCTGTTCGACAAATCGATCAATCTGGCGCTTCACGATGCCCTCACCGATGTCGGTGACATCCTCGTTCATCAGGATATCGCGGCGTTGTTGGTAGATGACTTCTCGTTGCTTTCGCAACACTTCGTCGTATTGTAACACGGTTTTCCGGCGATCGAAGTTACTGCCTTCGATTTGGCGTTGGGCACGCCGGATGAAACGTGAGAATACCCCGTAGTCAATGGGCTTCTCAGCATCCTGACCTTTAACGCGAGTAATCATTTCGATGCGGCGTTTAAAGGAGTCGCCCCCAAAACGCTTAAGCAACTCATCGTCGGCCGATAAAAAGAATTTCGAGTACCCGGGGTCACCTTGGCGACCGCTTCGGCCACGCAACTGATTGTCGATGCGTCGTGATTCATGGCGTTCGGTTCCGAGCACGGCCAGACCGCCGAGTTCAACGACGCCGGGGCCAAGTTTAATGTCGGTTCCACGCCCGGCCATGTTGGTGGCAATGGTGACAGATCCTTGATGACCGGCCTTTTCAACGATTTGTGCTTCGCGTTCATGCTGCTTGGCGTTGAGCACTTCGTGAGGCACGCCACGCCGTTTAAGCAGGCGGCTTAAGCGTTCACTGCTTTCAATGGCGATGGTGCCGATAAGCATTGGTTGACCGCGTTCATGCCGTGCTTTGATTTCATCGGCGATGGCGTTAAACTTCGCCTTCATCGACGCAAAAATCATGTCGTTGGCGTCCTCGCGGATGACGGGTTCGTTGGTTGGGATTTGGATGACAAGCATGTTGTAGATGTTGCGAAATTCTTCTTCTTCGGTCTTGGCAGTCCCGGTCATGCCGGAGAGTTTCTTATACATCCGGAAGAAGTTTTGGAAGGTGATGGTGGCAAGGGTGGTGGTCTCTTTTTTTATTTCAACGCCTTCTTTGGCTTCCAAGGCCTGATGCAAGCCTTCGCTGTATTGACGACCATGCATCAGCCGTCCAGTGAACGGGTCAACGATGATGACGGTGTTGTCTTGCACGACGTAATCGACGTCGCGCTCCATCGTGTAGTTCGCCCTGATCGCGTTGTTGATGTGATGCAGCAAACTGACGTGTTCAAGGTCGTAAAGGTTGTCGACGTTGAAATAGCGTTCGGCTTTGGCGATGCCCTCGGGGTTGAGCGACACCGATTTCGCTTTGATGTCGATGTCGTAATCATCTTCGGTGAGGGTACGGGAAAACGCTTGAGCTTGCAGGTACAAATTTTGGATGGTTTTGGCGCCGCCGGATATAATCAGGGGGGTACGGGCTTCGTCGATAAGAATTGAGTCGACTTCATCGATAATCGCAAAATTAAGCGGTCGCTGTACCATGTCTTCTTTGTAGATGACCATATGATCGCGCAAGTAATCGAATCCGAGTTCGTTGTTGGTTGAATAAAGCACGTCGCTTTGGTAGGCTTCGCGCTTCTCTTCTTTGGATTTATCGCGGTTATTAAGCCCAACGCTCAAGCCCAGAAAGCGAAAAATATCGCCAATCTCACCTTCGGCTTCACGAGACGCGAGGTAGTCGTTGACGGTCACGATGTGCACCCCTTCGCCCGAGAGGGCGTTTAGGTAGGCGGGCATCACGGCGGTTAAGGTTTTCCCTTCACCGGTTTTCATCTCGGCGATGTTGCCTTCATGAATGACTTTGGCACCCATGATTTGAACTTTAAACGGTGTCATGCCCGTCACACGGGTTGAGGCCTCGCGCACGAGGGCAAAGACTTCAACGGCGATATCTTCCATGGTTTCACCGTCGTTAAGCTGTTGTTTAAAGGTTTCTGTCTTTGTTTTGAAATCGTCGTCGCTGAGTGCTTTCATCGCCGGCGCCAGTGCCATGACTTCCTCAGCAAACGCTTCAAGATGTTTGCGGGCACGACGTCCCGGGTCGAACAGTTTTTTAAACATAACGTCACCTCTTTAATCATTCCTATCATACCATAAAGCGAGCGCTTTTCCAAAGGATTTATCCTTGCGAAAGCCCATGTAAAAATGCCCGGGCACCATTAAAAAAAGCGCCGGATTTATCCGGCGCTTCCGCATGTTATTCGGTTTCAATCAACGCGTATTTTCCGTCATCTCGTAAGTAGACCAAGGCGGTTCTATTGGACTCGTCGTCCTTGTATAAGAAGAAATCATGTCCCAACATTTCCATCGCGGTAATGGCCTCGTCGGTGGTCATCTTCTCAAGCCTGATTTGCTTGCGTTTCACCGGCGTTTTGACGAGCTCACGTTCGAGCGCTTCAAGATCAATTTCGTCGTGGAAAATTTCCGCGGTGCCTTCCTTCTTTTGTAAGCTTCGTGTGATTTTCGTTTTATTTTTTCGAATTTGGCTTTCGAGTTTGTCGATGGCGAGGTCGATGGCAGCGTACATGTCCTCTTCTTTTACCTCGGCGCGCATCGTGTAGTACTTCGTTGGAATCGTCACTTCCACCCGATGGTGATCTTTGTAGGTCTTACACACCACGAAGGCATCAAGCTCTTCTTTGAAGTAGCGTTCGACCTTGGAGAGTTTGTCTTTGGCGTAGCTTTCGATGGCGTCGGTTACTTTAAATCCATTCTTGCCTCTGACTTCCACAAGCATCAAGATCAACTCCTTTGGTTTGATACTCATATTATATCATATGCCATGAGTGTGTCTGTGTAATTCGTTACATTTTCATGCGCCCTCACCGGTCGAAGCGCCGAACATTGCTAGGGTTTGATGATCAAGCGCGCGGCTTGCGTAAAGGCGAAGCGGGTTTCCAAGTGCCCCGAGCAACCGCAACGCTTCATTCGAGGCGATGTCGTAGGGGTCAAACAAATAAGGCGTTCCCCCCTCGCGAATCAGGTGTGCAAAAAACCGTCGAGTAAGCGCCGGGTGATCGCTGCCGTGGTCCAGGTGACACACCTCCATCACCGTCGCTTCAAGCGGCACGACAGCAAGCGACAGCGTTAGCCGTTCATAGGTGATGCATACATCGCATTGGTTAGCGTTGTTAAACAGACGCGCAAAAGTTTGGGGGCGGACGTAGAAGGTATGGCATACGTGACATCTCGGCATGCGTCCCACTCCTTTCGATATGATGATACACGTCCGCAAGGTTTTTGCTTCAGGCGATGGCCACCACCAACCCCACCAAGGCCACGATGCCTAACCCGATTGCCAGTGTGAGCATGCGCTTTGCCTGTGTGGTGTGTTGCTGCAGCGACGCACGATAAGCCAAGGTAAAACATGCCCACGACAGCGCAGCCAAGGCGAGCGAACCAAACAACAAAGCCGCATCCAAGGCCACCATAAAAATGGCGAAAAGGAAAAAGCACACCACCGCGACCACACGGCTATACACTGATGCGTTGCGCATGAACTTCACCTCCGATGGGCTTGATAGCACACAAAAACCGTGTCTTGCGACACGGTTCAAGCGTATTTTTTGGGTTCAATTTTACCGCTCAAGAAGGCATGCATGTTGAAAGCAAGCGCTTCGAGTTCGTTTTCGCCGGGGTAAATGACGATGTCACCGAGGTGTTCAAGCGTTTCGATGAGCGGTTGAATGATGTCTTGATTATAGGCGAGGCCGCCAGTTAAGATAATCGCGTCCAGCGAGCCTTTCGTCAACGCATAAAGCCCGCCAATCTCTTTGGCGATTTGATGCACCAGCGCTTGAACAACGCGCATCGCTTCCACCCGACCGCTGTTGAGCATGTCGGATACTTCCTCGGCGTCTTTGGTGTTCAAGTAGCTGAACATACCGCCGTAACCGTGAATGAGTTTAAGCAACTCTTTCTTGGTGTACTGCCCGCTGTAGGCGAGGTCGATGACGCTCACCACCGGCAAACTGCCGGTGCGTTCAGGCGAAAACGGGCCGTCGCCATCTAGGGCGTTGTTGACGTCAACGACGCGTCCGAGTTTATGGTATCCAACGCTGATACCCCCACCCAAATGGGCGACGATAAGGTGCAACTCTTCGTAGGGCACGTTGATTTTCTTGGCGTACGTTCTCGCAACCGCTTTTTGGTTGAGTGCATGGAATAAACTGCGTCGTTCGATTCCGTTTAGGCCACTCATTTTAGCGACCTTATCCATCTCATCAACCACCACGGGGTCGGCAATGTAGGCTTTTTTGCCAACTTGCGCGGCGAGTTGATGCGCGATTAAGCCACCAAGGTTGGATGCATGCGTGCCATAGGTGTTGTTTTCCAAGTCTTTAATCATCGTGTCACCGACTTCATAAAGGCCGCTGCTAAGGGGTTTCAATAAGCCGCCGCGCCCGATAAAGCCATCGATGTCTTCAAGGCTGAAATCGTTCGCACGCAGGAAATCAAGAATCAAGGTTTGCCGGTACGGTATTTGATCGGCTAGTGTCTCAAAGGTAAGCATTTCGCCGTCATCGTGTTTGATGGTTTCTTTAGCAATGCGTTTGGTGTCGTGAAAAACGGCGACCTTGGTGCTTGTGGAACCGGGGTTAATCGTAAGGATTTTCATCCCTGTTTCACCACCTATTTTGGCCGTCAATCGACGATTTTCATGCCGGTTTCAAGCGCTTTGATGTTGATGTCGACAAGCCGTGCTTTATCGCCGGTGAAACTTTTCTTAAACACGGCGACAATCGCTTCTTTGTCGAAGATGCCGGTCGCCTGAATGTAGGCCCCGAGCATAATCATGTTGGCGACGCGCAAGTTTCCGAGTGCGAGCGCTTCTTTGTTCGCGTCAATGGTGATGACGCGGACATCGTCGCGGTAGTCATAATCTTTGATAGCGGCGACGTTGACAATTAACAGTCCGTCTTTTGATAGTTTTGGCTCGAATTTTTGCAGCGAGGGTAAATTCATCGCAATGACGCTGTCGGGCTTGGTGACGACAGGGCTGTTAATCATCGAGTCGGAGATGGCGACTGAGCAGTTGGCTGTTCCTCCGCGGGTTTCAGGACCGTAAGAAGGAATCCACACCGTGTTTAGGCCTTCGTTGGTGGCGGCGTATGCGAGCATTTGCCCCATCAACATCACACCTTGACCACCGAAGCCGGCGACGATGACTTGTTCGTGCTTAGCCATGGCTAATTCTCCTCCTTGGTGCCGTCTTTATACAATCCGAGGGGGTAGTAAGGAATCATCTGGTCGACAGCCCAATTCAAGGAATCCTGCGGTGTCATGCCCCAGTTAACCGGGCAGGTGGAAATGAACTCAATCATCGAGAATCCCTGCTTATTGGTTTGAACGTCAAACGCTTTTTCAAGGGCTTTTTTCGCTTTTCGAATGTGTTTAGGATCATGGACACTGACGCGCTCTAAATACGTCGCCCCAGGAACGGTGGCAAGCATTTCAGACATTCTGAGCGGTAAGCCGGTGTCACCTTGGTCGCGGCCGCGCGGTGATGTGGTGGTTTTTTGGCCAATCAACGTGGTCGGAGCCATCTGTCCACCAGTCATGCCGTAGATGGCGTTGTTGACAAAAATGACGGTGATGTTCTCGCCGCGGTGTGCCGCATGAACGATTTCAGCAAGCCCAATCGAGGCCAAATCGCCATCACCTTGGTAGGTGAAGACCGTGGCGTCTGGGTTGGTGCGTTTAATTCCGGTTGCGACAGCAGGGGCGCGGCCATGGGCTGCTTGTTGGGTGTCGCAGTTAAAAAATTCATAGCTCATGACGCTGCAACCAACGCTGGCGATGCCAACGGATGTGTCGAGCAACCCTTTCTCAACGAGGACTTCCCCAATCAGTTTGTGTATGATGCCGTGGGTACACCCCGGGCAGTAGGTCAGTTGTCGTTCTGTGAGGCCTTTGGTCGGTTGGTAGATGGTTTCGGTTTTCATGCGTTAGCCCCCTTTACGAGTTTGCGGACTTCATCGGCGATTTCATCCGCCTCAGGCACAACGCCACCTGCGCGTCCGTAGAACGCAAGGTTCCGCTTGCCTTCGTTGACAATGCGTACATCTTGGTGCATTTGACCAAGGCTCATCTCAACGGTCAACAGCGAATGCACCGATTCCGGCAGTTTCTCGAATGCTTTTTCCGGGAAGGGCCAAAGCGAAATCGGTCGTAAAATCCCGACCTTGATGCCTTCTTCACGAAGCGTTTTGACGGTGCTTCGGGCCACGCGGGCGACGGTGCCGTATGCGACGATGACGATGTCGGCATCGTCGGTGTTAATGAGTTCATAGCGCTGTTCTTTTTCAACCATTTCGTCGTATTTCTTTTTTAACTTTAAATTATGTTTTTCGAGATCATAAGGATCGAGGTGCAGGCTGACAATTTTGTTGAGTCGCCCGCGTTCTCCTGATTTTCCGTTTGATGCCCACTCTTTCGTTGGCAGGTCCATGGAGGCAATCTTGTTGTCAAGATCGACGGGTTCCATCATCTGTCCAATAAGGCCATCAACCGCAATCATCACCGGGTTACGATAATAATCGGCGAGGTCGAAGGCATGACGGACTAAATCCACGGTTTCTTGCAGCGTTTCAGGGCCGAATGATAGCACATGATAATCGCCGTTTCCGCCACCCCGGGTGACTTGGTTGTAGTCGCCTTGGCTCGGCTGGATGCCGCCAAGCCCGGGACCGCCGCGCATGACATTGATGATGACGGCGGGCAATTCGCTGCCGGCCATGTAGCTGATGCCCTCTTGTTTTAATGCGATGCCGGGACTTGATGATGAGGTTAGCACCCGGGCGCCCGCGCCGGCGGCTCCATAAACCATGTTGATGGCCGCGACTTCGCTTTCTGCTTGAACGAACACGCGGTTGTTTTCTTTCATGTGATAAGACAAGTACTCAGGCACTTCGTTTTGTGGCGTAATCGGGTATCCGAAGAATGCGTCGCAGCCGCCTTTGATGGCTGCAAGCGCCATGGCTTCGTTCCCTTTCATCAATACTTTAGCCATCCAATCACTCCTTCACGAATCGTTCGACGGTGATGACTGAGTCCGGGCAGATCATCGCGCAAAACGAACACGCGATGCATTTTTCCGGGTCGTTGACCATTAAAGGTGTGTACCCTTTTTGGTTTGTCGTCGACGTATCAAGTTCTAAAATATGGACCGGGCACTGATACACGCAAAGGGCGCAGCCTTTGCATCGGTCCTGGTCGATAATTATTCTGCCTTTGGCCATAATATCCTCCTATAACCAGTGTTCTGCGAGGTAGCGCGTCAGGGGACGCGTTTCGCCTGCGAACGAGCCGGTGGTTTTGACGTGGGTTTCGACGAACGTCATGACAATCGGGATGCCGGTTTTCGCTTCAACGTCTTTGAGCACGGCTTCACCGTCGCGAATCGTTTGTTCGTCGGTGTATTCCAGCATGTTCGCGTTGTTGATTAGGCCGGTGACGCGCAGCTGGCTTGTCGCTTCAAGATCTTCGATGACGTGGATAATCTTCTCCGCGGAGTCGGTTTCCATGCGGTTGATGTTGATGACGACGAGAAAATCAATGTTATCAGGGTCTTTGATTATGTCACGGTATTGCATCATGATTTTGGCGCCGTGTTTGGTGCCGCCGAGGTCATAGACGGCGCGCAAATCCCTGCTAACAAAAGGACGACTCCCTTTCGGACTGATGAAAGGGAGGTCGCTTCCTGCGGCATTCTCCAGGGTCGACTCGGCAACCTCGACACCGTGCGATTCAAGCAACGCGCGAACGCTGCGAGACCGGAAATACGGGTTGATGATGTCGAGGTCGACGAGCATGTCGGTGTGTTCCTGGACGGCCAGATTGACCGCAATTTCCGATTTTCCCGACCCGTAATGGCCCGTTAAAATCGTGATGCGTTTCATCCGCGCTTAACGAAGTTCGAACGGACGCGGCTGATGAGTTTAATGCGTTCTTCGGCAAACATCAATGCCGCTTGTTGGGTATGCACGTCGTTGTCGCGAGCGATGGTGTAAATCGCGTCAAGGCGGTCATAGATTTTTTTGATGTCATTGACGGCGTTGTTTTCATTGTATCCTTGGAGCTCATGATAGACATTGATGAGCCCCCCGGCGTTGATGACGAAATCGGGGGCGTATAAAATGCCTTTGTCTTTCAGCGCTTGGCTGTGTTTTTCTTCGTCTTCAGGCACGTTGTTGGCTGTCCCGGCAACGATCTTGCATTGAAGCTGCTTGATGGTTTTGTCGTTGATGACAGCGCCTAGTGCACACGGAGCGAACACGTCGACGTCGAGGCCATAGATGTCATCGGGTTTAACAAAGTCAACATCCGGATATTTTTCGTTAATCTTCTTGATGTGTTTATCGTTAATTTCCGTAAAATAGATTTTTTTCGCTTTCGCTTCGCGCAAGTAGCCGATTAAGAAATCGCCGGTTTGCCCCGCACCTTGCACGGCGAAGGTTTTCCCTTCGATTTTCGAACTTCCAAACACTGCTTTGAGCGAGGCGCGGATGCCGTGGAAGGCGCCCAGCGCAGTTTTTGGTGAGGGGTTGCCGCTTTTGTGTGCAAGCCCGACGACATAATCCGTTTCCATGTTCACAAAGTCGAGGTCTTTGGTGCCGACGTTGATGTCTTCAGCGGTGATGTAACGGCCGTTGAGCGTTTGCACGTACCGTCCGAGAGCACGGAAATACCCTTCGCTTTTGACGTTTTCAGCATCGCCGATGAGGACGGTTTTCCCGCCGCCAAGGTTGAGTCCAGCTGCCGCGGCTTTGAACGTCATGCCGCGTGCTAAGCGCAGCACGTCGATGGTGGCTTCATCTTCGTTGTCGTAGTTCCAAAGCCGAGTGCCCCCAAGCGATGGCCCAAGTTGCGTGTTGTGAATGCAGGTGATGCCTTTGAGGCCAGTCGCTTCGTCATGGAAAAACACCAGTTGTTCATAGCCGTATTTTTCCATGTACTCAAATTTCTTCATTAAAAAATCCTCCTTAGAAAAAGATTCGCTTCTCATAAATTTAAACGCCGTCGCATGAAAGCGTTTTTACACAAATGATTATAACATTATGTTTTGGGGTTTTCAATGATATTCGGGCATATTTTTGAAATCTCAACGTTCTTTTGTATGACAAATTATATGCATGTATAAACAAAGAAAACGCCCCGCAATGGGGGCGTCTTTAAACCACGATGTTAATCAATTTACCGGGCACGACGATAACTTTTTTTACCGGCTTTCCGGCAATGAATTTTTGCGCGTTCTCGCTTTCTAAGGCGAGGGTTTCGAGGGTCGCTTTCGGGGTGTCCTTCGCCACGGCCAGTTTGTCGCGCACTTTGCCGTTGACGCTGATGACCATGGTGATGGTTTCATCAACGAGGTGCGTCGGATCGGCGGTAGGGTAGGTCGAGAAGGTGAGGCCCGTGCGGTGGCCTAAACGCTCGTAAAGTTCATCGCTGATATGTGGTGCGAACGGATGAAGCAACTTCAACAAGATTTCATAGGCTTCACGCGGGACGGTATCCAGCGTGCTCAAGGTATTCGCAAGCGTCATCAGCTTAGAGATGGCGGTGTTGAACTTTGTCGCTTCGACGTCGGCGTTGACGCCAGCGATGGTTTTGTGCACGTGTTTTAGCACATCCTGCGAGGGTTCGATGGGTGCGACGTGTTCATGCAACCGCCACACTTTGTCGAGGAAACGCCGCGCGCCTTTAACACCCGATTCATTCCACGGGGTTGATTGTTCATAATCGCCGATAAAAAGAATGTACAGACGTAACGTGTCGGCGCCATCGCGTTCAATGATGTCCATCGGGTTCACGACGTTGCCTTTCGATTTGCTCATTTTGTCGCCATCAGGACCTAAAATCAACCCTTGGGCGGTGCGTTTTTGATAGGGTTCCGCCATCGGCACCGCGCCGATGTCGTGCAAAAAGAGATGCCAAAAACGCGAATAGATGACGTGGCGTGTGACGTGTTCCATGCCACCGTTGTACCAATCGACATTCATCCAGTAAGCGAGTTTATCGCGATCTGCTAACGCATCCTCATTATGCGGGTCGGTGTAACGCAAGAAGTACCAACTGCTGCCGGCCCACTGCGGCATCGTGTCGGTTTCGCGCTTAGCCGGTTTGCCACACTTAGGACACGTCGTGTTCACAAAGTCATCGATGGCGGCCAAGGGACTTTCACCGTCTTCGGCCGGGGCGAAACGTTCGACCTCTGGCAAGGTCACGGGCAGGTCCTCTTCCTTGACGCCGACCATCCCGCATGCGTCGCAATGGACGATGGGAATCGGCTCTCCCCAGTACCGCTGGCGGTTGAACGCCCAGTCTTTCATCTTGTAGTTGATGGCGCGGCTGCCGAGGTTTTCTTTTTCAAGGTAGTCGATGGTGGCGGGGATGGCTTCGTTGACATCCAGGCCATTGAGGAAGTCGCTGTTGATGAGGATGCCGGTCTCGGTGTCGGTGTAGGCAGCTTCGCTGACGTCGCCGCCTTGGATGACTTCAACGATGTCGAGGTCGTG
>SLOP01000003.1 GCA_007132465.1 Candidatus Izemoplasma sp. | reverse complement strand
GGAAGCGGTAAGACTAGCGTTGTGGATTTGTTGTTGAGAATTTACAACGTCAACGAAGGTCAACTGTTTATTGACGGCATCGACATCATGAACTTACCGATTAAAAAAGTACGGGACAGCATTGGCTATGTGCCCCAGGATGGGTTTCTGTTCTCTGACACCATCCGGAACAATATCTCCCTCGGGCTTGAAGACAAAGATGACGTTGACATTAATCGCATTCAATCAATGGCAAAATTATCCGATGTTCACGACAACATCGCCCAGTTCAAACACGGCTATGAAACCATCATTGGTGAGCGTGGGGTGACGCTCTCAGGTGGACAAAAACAGCGTGTCTCCATCGCTCGTGCGCTCGCTAAAGAACCACCGATTCTAATCATGGACGATTCGGTGAGTGCCGTCGACACATCAACCGAAGAGAAAATTCTTAAAAACCTTAAACGTGTGCGAAAAGGTAAAACCACCATCATTATTGCGCACCGTATTTCCACCGTGAAAAACGCCGACAAAATCGTTGTCATCGATGATGGTCACATGGTCGATGTCGGTACCCATGAAGAGCTCGAACGGCGCTGTGAGCTTTATCAAGACATGGTCGAACGTCAACAGCTTGAAGACGCCGTGGAGGTGGCATAATGTACGACATTGATTCGGACGTCAGGCTACACGCCTACAAAGATTCGACAATCATCAAGCGGCTGTTGAAGTATGCGAAGCCTTATTGGGCGATGCTGCTCGTCACGTTTATGTTGATGATGATTTCTGTCGCCTTCATGCTCGTTGAACCGTTCATCATCGGTCGGGCTATCGACGTGGTGGCCGGCAGTGAGCGCCGTGAAGCGTTTAGCGGTACTGGCATTGATTTGACTCTGCTTGGCATTTACCTGGCGATTTTCGGTGGTGCAATACTGCTCAGCGCGCTCTTTAATTACGCGCAGACCATGTTGCTACAAAAGACCGGTCAAACAATTATCTATAACATCCGTGAAGAGATTTTCACCCACCTCGAACACCAAGACATCGCCTACTTCAACAAGGTCCCCACAGGAAAACTTGTCACACGCGTTACCAACGACACGAACACACTCAACGAAATGTACACGAGCGTCATTGTCACCGTGTTCCGAAACCTGTTTCTGTTCTTCGGTATTCTCGGCGCAATGTTTTTCCTCAACGTTCAACTCACATTGTATGTAATGATTGTGGTTCCATTTATCGTGTTGTTTTCGTTCATCTTCCGACGTTTTTCACGCAAAGCTTATCGCTTGGTTCGGGCCAACATGTCGCGACTCAACGGTTTTTTAGCCGAGCATCTCTCAGGCATGAAAATCGTTCAGATTTTTAACCGCGAAGAAGAAAAATACCAGCGTTTTGAAGAACAGAATACGCGGCTGAAGAAGAGTTTCATGCGCGAGTTGCTCGTGTTTGCCGTGTATCGACCGACGATGTACTTGCTGTTCATGGCCGCGACCATCATCATTTTCTATTTTGGTGGCCTCAGCGTGCTCGCCGGCACCATCACCATCGGTACCTTGATTGCTTTTCACAACTACCTCGGGCGTTTCTTTGAACCCATCCAGCAGCTCGCCGAACAGTTCAACATCATTCAGTCGGCGTTTGCCTCAAGCGAACGAATCTTCGCGATTCTCGACAGCCAGCCGACCATTCACGATGATCCCGAAGCGATTGAACTAGACAGCGTAAAAGGGAAAATCGAGTTCCGTAATGTCTGGTTTAAGTACATCGATGATGAATGGGTGCTCAAAGATGTGAGTTTCACTGTGGAAGCCAAACAAAGCGTCGCGTTTGTCGGCGCGACCGGCGCTGGAAAAACAACGATTCTCAGTTTGTTAATGCGTTATTTCGACATTCAAAAAGGCCAGATTCTCCTTGACGATGTCGACATCACACAAATTAAGATGTCGTCCCTGCGAAAACATATCGGGCAGATGCTCCAAGACGTCTTCATGTTCAGCGGCACCATTACATCAAACATTAAACTGCGTAGCGATGACATCACCGACGAGACGATGATTGAAGCCTGTCACTACGTGAACGCACACCGTTTCATTGAACGCTTGCCTAAGCAGTATGATGAACGCGTGCGCGAGCGTGGCAACAACTTCTCAGCCGGTCAGCGGCAACTAATCAGTTTTGCCCGTACCCTTGTGCACAAACCGGCCATCATGGTGCTTGATGAAGCCACCTCAAACATCGACACCGAAACCGAACAACTCATCCAAGAATCGCTTAAAAAGATGATGAACATCGGCACCATGCTGATTGTTGCGCATCGTTTGTCGACGATTCAGCACGTCGATCAAATCATCGTCTTGCAGCAAGGGCGTATTTTGGAGAAGGGTAATCACCAAGAACTGCTGCAACAACGCGGGCACTATTATCATCTGTATCGCCTGCAATACGAAGAACAAGACATGTCCTAGCATCGAAAGCCCGCCATTTCATTGCGCGGGCTTTCTTAATCATGTATAATGAAACCAGAAACCGAGGTGATGCCATGGATACCACCACCTGCCCGCAATGCGGGAAAGCCGTCTCTAAAGCTCTAGATGAATGCAATTTCTGTGGGCGACAACTGAAAGTGCCCTACGAACCGCTTCACCGCCAAAACGTGGCGGCCTTTGCCATCGGTTTGCTTGCTGGTGTGCTTGTGCCGTTTGCTCAGCGCTTGCCGCTCGGACCAATTTTTGTCATGTTGGTGGCGATGGTCGGTTTTTTACTGGCTTATCCGACAAGGCATAGGCCCTTTGGGATCGCTGCCTTAATCACGAGCGCCACATTTTTCGTTTTCACGGTTATTTACTGGTACATCTTGATGCCGTTTATGATGTTTGCCGACTGATTGATAGACACGAATAAAGGGGTGACGCCATGTTACCGGTGACTGCTTTGCTTGTGGTGTTGGTATTGCTTGTTCACAAACTGAAAGACAAACGCCATGCCATGATTGCCTACAAGAACAACCATCGGCTTTCGTGCGTGGTTGCGGTGCGCTTCGCGCATCCTGATCTCGATCGGCTGACTGAGTTGGCCAAATCAACGGATCATCAGTTTACGTTCATCAACATCAACGGCTCATTTCCGGCCGAGATGTACTCTGGCCATCGGGTGCTTGATTTAGACATTGATGTCGACCCGAGCGAGCCCGAAAACATCACGCGTGTCCTATCTGAGGCCTATAAATTGGGCTATTCGGAATGCGAACACACGCACTTGCTTTTCATGGATGCCAATGTCATCGTCAAACGACAGTTTCTTGACTTCATGGCGAACAACCTTGTTGAGCACCAACTGTTTACTGTGACCGAGTGGGTTGATCGCACATCGCTTGAGGTAGGGTATTTGATGTTCAACGATTGGTTCATGAGCCATAACTGCGCCGGCGACACCCTCAACTACCATTTCTTTGCGGTGAAAGACGACACGTATCGTTTGTCTGGATGCCATAACCGCGTCTTTGACAAAGCGGCGGATATCGAGGTCGAACTGTTTCGCAAAAACATCTCCGTTTTACATCTTGACCACGGTGAAACCATCACCTACACGCCCGAAGCCACGGACTTCAAAAGCCAGACACGCCACGCCATCGCTGACATTCGCGGTCGAGATCGCCTTCCGGGCTTACGCAGCATGGTGCTGACCTTGCTCGCGTTTCATGCGTTCTACGTCGCGATAGCACTGTATCCTACGTTGATGGCGCTTTTGTTGTTTGCGTTGGTGCATGGTGCTTTTTGGGTAGTCATGCGCGATCATGCGACACACCACCCACTCAGCTTCGTGTTAACACCGTTTTACATCCTATGGTTTGATGGGGTACTCATCGTCGGACTTGTTAAACGGCTTCGACATGGGTCAAAACGAAACAAAGCTTTGTTGGAAAAAATACGCCTGTCGCGGGAGGAAGAGGAGAACAATGAAGCGGTTTCAGCCGAAAAAAAATCGCCATCGTCATAACGTTTTTGAAGGCTGGTACACTCGGTTAGTGCTGGCGGAGGGTCAAGGAAACCTCGCCATTATCATGGCTTACACGACAAACCGAGAAGATCCGCATGCGTTTATCCAGGTGTTCGATGGCATGCAAAAATCGAACCGCTACGTCAGATTCCCCCTCGATGCTTACCGTTATGACGGCCATACCGTGTGGATTGACACGAACCACCTCGCACCAGACAGCCTTCGCATCGATATTGATGAGCACGTCCTTGACGTATCGTTTTCGAGCATTCAAACGCTTGAACGAAGTGCCATGGGCTTTTTAGCCAAATTTCCCCTTCAGTGTTATCAAGAAATCATCATGCTTGGCGGATCGTTTAGCGGCCGCATTACAACGCCGACGATAGACGGTGAACACCGAGGCACCCTTTACATGGAGAAGACGTTTGGACGTCGCTTCCCTAAGCGCTGGTTTTGGCTTCAAGCTAACCGTTTCAAGGGCGCTGCGCTAAGCATGGCCGGCGGCCATGTGCCCACGCTCTTCCACAAACCCTTCGGCTTCTTCGCCATTTTCCAACATGGCGAACAAACCCACACCTTCGCAACCTATAACCGTGCCAAAATGAACGTAACTGAACACGACGACACGGTGGTCTTTACGTTGCGCCGACGGCGCTGTCGCCTTACGATAACGGCCACGAAATCCGCGCCAACAGCGTTGGTCGGACCGGCCGATAAAGGCGCAATGACGTTACCTGTTTTTGAAACACTAAACGCTACTGTCACCGTTCATCTTGAAGAAAATGGAACCATCCTCTATGACGGTATTAGCCCACTTGGTGGCTTCGAGTGGATGATGCATAGTCAATCACCAAATCTAACTAAGGAGACGTGATACTGTGATTTTTACCCTCAATAACGGACAAACAATACCAGCGATAGGGCTTGGCACCTTTCGAGCCGAAGAAAAAGACGCCTATGAAGCCGTTTTGCATGCCCTGAAAAATGGCTATCGTCACATCGACACGGCAGCCATATACCAAAACGAAGAAGCCGTGGGACGCGCCATCAAGGATTCTGGCATACCTCGAGAAGACATTTTCGTTACGACAAAACTGTGGAACGGTGATCAAGGGTACCTTTCAACCAAACGTGCGTTTAAGAAATCTCTTGAACGGCTGGGGCTCGACTACGTGGACCTTTACTTGATTCATTGGCCAAAAAACTACGCGAAGACCGCCGACAGCTACCAAGCCTTGGAAGAGCTTTACCAAGACGGTCTAGCCCTGAACATCGGCGTCAGCAACTTCCTGATTCATCACCTAGAACACCTGTTTGAAACGGCTGAGATCGTCCCCCAAGTCAATCAGGTTGAAACCCACGTGATGTTGCAAAACGAAAAGCTTCAGGAGTTCTGCATGAAAAACGGCATCTACCTCGAGGCTTATGCGCCGTTGATGAGCCATCACATTAAAGACTTGTTGGAAAATGAAACCTTGAAAGGCATCGCCACAAAGCACGATGCGACGATTGCCCAAGTCGCTATCAAGTACCTTGTCGATCGCGACATCATCGTCTTACCAAAATCCGTGACGGCCGCACGCATCGAAGAAAACTTGGCATCACTGAACCTCACCTTGGATGATGAAGACCGAGAAAAACTGCGTAAACTCAACCGCGGTCGTAAACTGTTTCCTGAACCCGACAACATCGATTTTTAAGCGCTTTCTCAGAAAGCGCTTTTTTCTTTATTTCGCCGTGTTGTAGACTTGTAAATGATGTGAGACCAAAAAGAGAGAAATAAAAAGAGAGAATGATATCCTAAGTGAGAGATGTAAGCAACGAAGGATTATGGTGTTTGAGGCCAGTGAGTTGACGACGTT